>NZ_JBHWDV010000037.1:0-83315 GCF_042734445.1 Streptomyces sp. NPDC059649 | reverse complement strand
GCGCCGCAGACAAAAACGTGGGAGGCGCCGCACAGCGCACGCAACGACGGGACACCAGCCAGGGACCACGCACGCCCCCACCAACCTCTCCCCCCCACTCACGGGAGGGGCCGCGCCGCAGGACGAAGTCCGGAGGAGCGGCACCGCACCCGACAACCCACGCCCGCCGCCAGGCGCAACGGCGACCGAGCCCCGCGGCGGGACAGACGGGTACGTGCGGGCGCGCCGCAAAGCGCAACGGCGGGACGCCCCGCGGCGGGTCAGCCAGGTACGTGGGAAGGCCCCCTACACCGTTGGGGCCACCGACGAAGCCGCCCCCGCTGTCACCGTTTCGTAGACGGCGAGGATGTCCGCGCCGACCGTGGACCAGTCGAAGCGGCGGACGTGGCGGGTGCCGCGGGTGCGGAGTTCGGCGAGGCGGGCGGGGTCGCCGAGGAGCCGGACCGCCGCGGTGGCGAGCGTATCCGCGTCCTCGTTGGTGAAGAGTTCGCCGGCCTCGCCCTGGTCGAGGACCTGGGCGAACGCGTCGAGGTCGCTGGCCAGTACGGGGGCGCCGGCGGACATGGCCTCCACGAGGATGATGCCGAAGGATTCGCCGCCCGTGTTGGGGGCGACGTAGAGGTCGACGCTGCGGAGCAGGCGGGCCTTGTCCTCGTCGCTGACCATGCCGAGGAATTCGACCCGGTGGCGCAGTTCGGCGGGGAGGGAGGCGACGGCCTCTTCCTCGTCGCCTCGGCCGGCGACGAGGAGGCGGGCGTCGGGGACCTCGGCGAGGATCTTGGGCAGGGCCTTCATGAGGACCGGCAGGCCCTTGCGGGGTTCGTCGATGCGGCCGATGAAGCCGATCGTGCGGCCCTGCCACTCGGCCTTGGGTTCGGCGCGGGCGAAGAAGTCGACGTCGACGCCGTTGGGGATGACGACCGCGTCGCCGCCGAGGTGTTCGACCAGGGTGCGGCGGGCGTATTCGCTGACCGCGATGCGGGCGCTGATCTTCTCCAGGGCGGGCTGGAGGATCGGGTAGGCGGCGATCATCGCGCGGGAGCGCGGGTTGGAGGTGTGGAAGGTGGCCACGATCGGGCCCTGGGCGGCCCAGCAGGCGAGCAGGCCCAGGGAGGGGGAGGTCGGTTCGTGGATGTGGATGACGTCGAAGGCGCCGTTCTGCAGCCAGCGGCGGACCCGGGCGGCGGAGAGGAAGCCGAAGTTGAGGCGGGCGACGGAGCCGTTGTAGGGCACGGGTACGGCGCGGCCGGCGGAGACGGCGTACGGCGGGAGCGGGGTGTCGTCGTCGGAGGGGGCCAGGACGGAGACCTCGTGGCCGAGCCGGATGAGGTGCTCGGCCAGGTCGCGGATGTGGAACTGCACGCCGCCGGGGACGTCCCAGGCGTACGGGCAGACGATGCCGATCTTCACGCGGCCTCCGTTCCGGGCTCGCGGGGTTCCAGGTCGGCGAGCCACAGGCGCTGGAGCATGTGCCAGTCCTCGGGGTGGTCGGCGATGCCGGAGGCGAAGGCGTCGGCGAGCGCCTGGGTCATCTGGGCTGCTTTCTCGGTGCGGGTGCCGGTCTCGGGGACCTCGATCTCGGGGTGGACCCGGCCGCGCATGACGGGTGTGTCGTCGTACCAGAGGGTGACGGGCAGCAGCATGGCGCCGGTCTGGAGAGCGAGCATCGCGGGGCCGGCGGGCATCTTGGTCTCCTCGCCGAAGAACTTGACGGGTATGCCGGAGCTGGAGAGGTCGCGGTCGGCGACCAGGCAGACCAGGCCGCCGTCGCGCAGGCGGCGGGCGAGGGTGCCGAAGGCGGCGCCGCCGGTGTGCGGCAGGACCTCCATGCCCAGGGCCTCGCGGTAGGCGACGAAGCGGTCGTAGAGGGTTTCCGGCTTGAGGCGTTCGGCGACGGTGGTGAAGGGGGTGTTGAGCTTGGTGGTGACCCAGACGCCGGCGAGGTCGTAGTTGCCCATGTGGGGCAGGGCGAGGATGACGCCGCGGTCGCTCTTGAGGCCGTCGGTGAGGTGGTGGACGTCCTCGGGTGCGAAGCCGTTCTTTATGCGGTCCTCGCTCCAGGCGGGGAGGCGGAAGGACTCCATCCAGTAGCGCATGTACGAGCGCATTCCGGCGCGGGAGAGTTCGGCCAGGCGCTGTGGGGAGGCGTCCGGGACGACCCGGGCGAGGTTCGCCTCCAGGCGGCGGACACCCTTGCCGCGGCGCTTCCAGGCGGTGTCGGCGATCCGCCGGCCGAGGCGTACCGCGACGCCTTCGGGCAGCCGCTTGACGGTGCTCCAGCCCAGTCCGTAGAGCGCGTCGGTGAGTGTGCCGGTGTCGATCCGCGGCAGCCGCGGGCTCATGCGTTGTTCCCCCCTTGTGCGACGGCGTCGGCCTCGGCCGATTCGCGGCGTACCGTCACCACGCGCTGGCCCAGGGTGACGGTGCTGCCGATGGCGACGATCCACAGGGCGATCGGCAGCAGTACTTCGATGCCGGGTACCCCGAACTTGTGCAGACCCGACAAACCGCAGGCGACGAGGGTGAGGACGAGCCGTTCGGCGCGCTCGACCAGACCGTTGACGGCCACCGGCAGCCCGATGGCCTCGCCGCGGGCCTTGGTGTACGAGACGACCTGGCCGCTGGCCAGGCAGAAGATCGCGATGGCGCAGAGCGTCAGGCTGTTGCCGCCGCCGGCGTACCAGAGGGCCAGGCCGCCGAAGATCGCCGAGTCGGCGACCCGGTCGAGGGTGGAGTCGAGGAAGGCGCCCCAGCGGCTGGAGCGGCCCAGTTGCCGCGCCATGTTGCCGTCGACGAGGTCGGAGAAGACGAACAGCGTGATGACGACCGTTCCCCAGAAGAACTCGCCCTGCGGGTAGAAGATCAGCGCGCCGGCCACCACGCCGCCGGTGCCGATGAGGGTGACCGCGTCCGGGCTGACGCCGAGACGGATGAGCAGGGCGGCGAACGGCGTGAGAACACGCGTGAAGAAAGCACGCGCGTACTTGTTCAGCATGGCCTTCCCGGAGGTCGATACGGGCCGCGCGGTCAAGGGGCCACCGGCTGGCCCATCGTAGCCACGAGGTCTTCGGCCACCACGAAGGCATCGCGGCGCAGGGTGCATCCCGCGGCTCGGGCCGGTCGGCGTGCGCCTCCGGGCGCGCGGCTGGGCCCTCGGAGCCCTTGGGAGCGCGGGGGCGCTGTGCCACCTATGGACGCCGGGTGACCACGGTGGAAAGCTCGAATCACCGCAAAGTGTCGACCTGGAGGCGAGACACATGAGCGAGAAGACGAGTACACACCCGGGAGCCGCCGGAAGGGCGGTAACGGCCGGCCGGCCCACGGCCCTACGGAACGTGGTGCTGGTCGGCCACAGCGGATCGGGAAAAACCACCCTGGTCGAGGCGCTCGCGCTGGCGTCCGGCGCGGTCAACCGGGCCGGACGGGTCGAGGACGGCGGCTCTCTGTCGGACTACGACGAGATCGAACACCGTCAGCAACGCTCCGTACAGCTCTCCCTGGTCCCGGTGGACTGGGGCGGGATCAAGATCAATATCCTGGACACCCCCGGATACGCCGATTTCGTCGGGGAACTCAGGGCCGGTCTGCGCGCCGCGGACGCGGCCCTTTTCGTTGTCTCGGCGGCCGACGGCGTGGCCGGTGCGACCCGCATGGTCTGGGACGAGTGCGCGGCCGTCGGGATGCCGCGGGCGCTGGTCATCACGCACCTGGAGGCGTCCCGGTCGGACTTCGACGAGATGACCGAGCTGTGCCGGGCCACCTTCGGCGGGGAGGATCCGGACGCGGTGGTGCCGCTGTACCTGCCGTTGTACGGGACGCCGGGTGCCGACGGCCACGCCCCCGTGCACGGCCTGATCGGCCTGCTCTCCCAGCGGGTCTTCGACTACTCCTCGGGGGAACGTACCGAGCGTGAGCCGACCGCCGAGGAGCTGCCGCTGATCGAGGAGGCCCGCGGCCGGCTGATCGAGGCGATCATCGCGGAGAGCGAGGACGAGTCCTTGATGGACCGCTATCTCGGCGGCGAGGACATCGACATCAAGACGCTCGTCGGGGACCTGGAGACGGCGGTGGCCCGCGGCACGTTCCACCCCGTGCTGGCCGCGGCACCGGCCGCGGAGGGCTCGAAACAGGGGCTGGGGACCGTCGAGCTGCTGGAGCTGATCACCGGTGGTTTCCCGACGCCCGCGGAGCGCGAGGTGCCCGCGGTGACCACTCCGGACGGCAGGTCGCGTCCGGCGCTCGCGTGTGATCCGGACGGTCCGCTGGCCGCTGAGGTGGTCAAGACCTCCTCCGACCCGTACGTCGGCCGGATCTCGCTGGTGCGGGTCTTCTCCGGCACCCTGCGCCCGGACGAGACGGTGCACGTCTCGGGCCACGGTCTCGCGGACCGGGGGCACGAGGACCATGACGTCGACGAGCGGGTCGGCGCGCTGTCCGCCCCGTTCGGCAAGCAGCAGCGGCCGCTGCCGCAGGCGATCGCCGGTGATCTGGCGTGTGTGGCGAAGCTGACCCGCGCGGAGACCGGCGACACCCTTTCGGCCAAGGACGATCCGTTGCTGATGGAGCCCTGGTCGATGCCGGACCCGCTGTTGCCGGTCGCCATCCAGGCGCACAGCAAGGCCGACGAGGACAAGCTGTCCCAGGGCCTGGCCCGTCTGGTCGCGGAGGATCCGACGATGCGGCTGGAGCACAACCAGGACACCCACCAGGTGGTGCTGTGGTGCCTGGGCGAGGCGCATGTGGACGTGGCGCTGGAGCGGCTGCGGGCCCGTTACGGCGTGCAGGTCGACACCGTCGCGCACAAGGTGCCGCTGCGGGAGACGTTCGGCGAGTCCGCCACGGGCCGCGGCCGGCACGTCAAACAGTCCGGCGGGCACGGGCAGTTCGCGATCTGCGAGATCGAGGTCGAGCCGCTGCCGGGTGGTTCGGGCATCGAGTTCGTGGACAAGGTCGTGGGCGGTGCGGTGCCGCGGCAGTTCATCCCGTCCGTCGAGAAGGGGGTGCGCGCCCAGGCCGGGCGCGGGGTCGCCGCCGGTCATCCGCTGGTCGACATCCGCGTCACGCTGCTCGACGGCAAGGCGCACTCGGTCGACTCCTCGGACGCCGCGTTCCAGACGGCCGGTGCGCTGGCGCTGCGGGAGGCGGCGGCCGACGCCCGGATCGATCTGCTGGAGCCGTTCTACGAGGTCGGTGTGATGGTTCCGGACGAGTACGTGGGGCCGGTGATGAGCGATCTGTCGGGACGGCGTGGCCGGGTCGTGGGCACCGAGCAGTCCGGGGCCGGCCGCACCGTCGTCCGTGCCGAGGTGCCCGAGATCGAGATCGGACGCTATGCGGTCGACCTGCGGTCGCTCTCGCACGGCACCGGCCGTTTCTCCCGGGTCTACCTCCGGCACGAACCGATGCCGCCGCAGCTCGCCGCGAAGGTGCGGGAAGAGGCCGGGAACGGCGGGTAGTTGACGTCATTTCAGCGCTGGAGGAGACCTGAATCAGCCGTCGTCCGGCTCAACTCCCTTGGGGTGGACGGCGGCTGTACGCTGAGATCCTGCCGTTGACCAGGGGGACGGACACCTGTTCGGCGGTGGCGACGCGAGGTCACAGGTGTGCCGTCGGCGGAAGTCGGGAAGAGCCGCATCATCGGATGCGAGCGGTGTGGGGGGCGGTAGTGGCAGACGGCTTTGACTTCAGTCCTGGGGCGCAGGTGCCGCTCTCGGGGAGCGCCGGTCAGACGGCGGCGACCCAGGCACTGGCCTCGGCCGCCTACCGTGACGACCCGCTCGCCGCCATCAGCAAGGCCGACTCCGACACCGCCAAGTCCGAGATCAAGAAGCCGAAGCTGTCGCTGTTCGAGCCGAATCTGGGCGAGGCGTTCGCGCGTGCCGTGCAGGTGCGGATGCTCGGCGGCGGCCGTAAACCGCTGATCCAGTCGTTCGGCATCGAGCCGCAGACCGTCGTCGAGCACTGTCTGTCGGCGACCCGCATCCGCAAGCAGCGGGACTCCAAACTGACGCTGCTGATGGTGCTGTTCGGCGTGGTGTTCCTGCCCGGTGTGCTGCTGTGGCTGGGCGTCTTCCAGCTGCGCAAGATGCTCTCCAAGGACGGCGAGGGCAACGGCGTCTCGCTGCTCGGCGCGACGTTGCTGACCGTGCTGGCGGGGCTGGGGCTGTTCTTCATGGTCAAGCTGCCGCTGACCGGCTTCTGGCCGATGTACGCGCGGGCCATGGTGATCGTGCCGATGATCGGCTGGTGGTGGGCCAAGCAGATCTGCGAGAAGACCGCGGTGGCCATGCGGGAGTCCTGGAAGGGACTGTTGGAGGGCGGCGGGGTGGCCGCGAAGATCCCCGAGGCGGTGCCGCAGGACCCGAACCAGACCGCCGCCGAGACCCTCCGCCAGAACCTCGCCAAGGTCACCGCCGAGCAGAACAGCAACGTGGTCTTCTACGCCGGTCCCAAGGGCATACTCGGCATGGGCACCCGCTGGGGCAGCTGGCAGCTCGCCGAGGAGCTCAAGCCGCTCCAGGAGGGCACGGAGATCCACCCGTTCCGCAGCTGGGACGTGATCCGGGCGATCCATGACAAGCTGCGGCTGCTGGAGCGCAGCCCGCTGCACACCGGTGGTTTCCCCACCCCGTCCGTACGCCACTGGATCGTCTCCCCGATCGGGGAGAAGGCCGCCGCCGTCGCCCGCCCCGAGGGCGCGCATGTGGAGGCGTTCCAGATCCGGGGGCACGAGATAGAGCGGATCTGCAACGAGCAGCAGTTCGGCAGCGGCAACCGCCACTACCTCGGTGTGCAGTTCGTGCTGTGGGACGGCCAGTTGGTGATCACGCTGATGATCACGGTGACGGTGCTGCACGAGACGCTGCGCATCGAGGTGACCGGCCACGCCCTCGGCCCGGTCAACGGCCTGTTCACGACGAAGCCGGAGCCCAAGACCAAGGACGTCGCCAAGGTCGTCAAGTTCTGGGAGACCAAGACCCAGACGCTGCCGCTGATCGAGCCCAAGGAGGTGGTCCGGCTGGCCGCCCGGGCGCCGCTGACGTGGTTCCCGCCGGTGCTGGACTTCCTCGGCGGGAAGCTGACGCTGCCCGAGCCGTTCGGTCTGCGGCACGTCTGGGCGGACAAGCCCTGGCGGCACCGCTTCATGGCCGATGACGCGCTGCGCGCCGCGACCCCGGTCCTGCGCGCGGTCCACGCCGCCGCCATGGGCGTCCTGAAGGAGCACGGTGTGGACACCGAGCGCTTCACCAACCGTGCGCTGGTGCTCAGCGGCATGATCCAGGGCGTGGACCCGCAGAAGGCCGACGAGTACAACGCCTAGCCGGGGGCCGGGCAGGGGCCGGACGGGCCCTGGGGTTCACCGGAAGATGCCGGTGTGCCCCAGGGAGTACCGCCCGGGCTGCGGGTAGACGGCCAGGCCGTGCGGGCCCTGGCCGACCGGGATCTTGGCGAGGGTCTTGCCGGTCTTCGTGTCGAGTGCGTAGACCTCGGAGTTGTAACGGCCGGACAGCCAGAGCACCTTGCCGTCGGTGGACAGTCCGCCCATGTCGGGGCTGCCGCCGCCGCGGATGTGCCATTTGTCGACGAGTTCCCCGGTGCGGAAGTCGAGCAGGGAGATGGAGCCCTCGCCGCGGTTGGAGATGTACATGTACCGCGAGTCACGGCTGACGTAGAGGCCGTGGGCGCCCTTGCCGGTCGGCATGAGCCTGGGCCGGTCGAAGGTGTCGCCGTTCATGACCCAGATGCCGTCGGCCATCATGTCGGCGATGTACCAGGTCTTCCCGTCCGGGGAGATCTTCACGTCCTGCGGCATCGCCCCGTCGAACGGCAGCTTCTCCTGGCCGATGACCTTCATCTTCTCGGTGTCGACCTTGATCAGTTCCCCGGAGAACTCGCAGGAGACGATGAAGTACCGGCCGTCCGGCGAGAAGTCGGCGTGGTTGACGCCGGCGCAGTTGACCGGGAGGGTCTTGCGGACCTCCATGGTGTGCGGGTCCCGGAAGACCAGCTGCCGGTCCATCGAGGCCATCACGACCGCGTACCTGCCGTTGGGCGTGAAGTAGAGGTTGTACGGGTCGTGCACCTTGACCGGCTCGCCGGCCTTGCCGGTGGCCGGGTCGATCGGGGTCAGGTCGTGCCCGCGGTTGTTGTTGACCCAGAGCGTCTTGAGGTCCCAGGACGGCACGACGTGCTGCGGCTGGATGCCCACCGGGATGGTCTCGATGACCTTGTACGTCTTGGGGTCGATGACGCTGACCGTGTCGGAGCCGGTGTTCGGTACGTAGATCCGCGACGGGAAGTCCTTGACCTGCGGCACGAGCTTGCCCGGCCGGTCGGCCGCGTACAGGTCGTGCTCGTCGATCAGCGGCGGCATGCCGGGCAGTCCCGGCTTGGCGGCCTTGACCGGGGCGCGTTCGACCGGCCGGGAGCTCTGCCCGGCCGGCTTGCCCTGCCCGCTGCAGGCCGCCGCCACCAGCGCGCAGGCCACGGCGAGCAGCGCGGCCGCCCGGCGGCGGACGCGGGGGCTCTTGGGGTCGTGGGTACGGTTCCGGTCAGCCATCAGGTCACTAGCTCCGTTGTCGTCACCGCGCGCAGTCCGCGCCGGCGGAGGCCGTCGAGGATCGGGGGCAGCGCGGCCACCGTGCCGGCGTGCCCGAGGTGGAGGCTCACGACCGAGCCCGGCCGGACCGCGTCCAGGACCGTGCGCCGGACGGCCGGGGCACCGGGGTCGTTCGCGTCGAGGGAGTCCACGTCGTAGGAGAGGACGTGCGGATAGCCGGCCTTACGGGCCAGCTGGGTCACCAGGCCGGTGGCCCGCCGGGTCTGCGAGGGGCGGAACCAACTGCCGATGGTCCCGGTGAGGCGGCGCAGCCGGTCGGCGCAGCCGGTGATCTCGGCGTAGGCGTCGGCGGCCGGCAGGGCGCAGATGTCGCGGTGGTGCAGGGTGTGGTTGCCCAGTTCGTGGCCGCCGTCGAGGATGCGGCGGGCCATCTGCGGCTGGGCGTCGAGCCAGTCGCCGACGACGAGTACGGTGACCCGGGCGCCGGCCCGCTCGGCCTCGCCGAGCAGGGCGGTCGCCAGTTTCGGGTCGCCGCGGCCGTGGAAGGTCAGGGCGACCGCGCGGGCGTCGCGCGGGCCGTTCTCGATCTGGACGGGCAGGCCGGGCACCCGGGTGGGCGGGCGGGCGGCGTGGGTCGGCCGGTGCGGTTCCCGGCCCGCCGGGGAGGGGCTCGGGCCGGCGGATCGTACGGTTCCGCGCTCCTCGTCCCGGTGGGGGTCGCAGCCCGACACGAGCGCGCCCGCGGCGGCGGCCGAGGCGGCCGCGCGCAGCACCGAGCGACGATCTGGGGAAGTCACCACCCCATTAGAGAGGCAACTAATTCGAATTAGGGCGATCTATCCGATTCGCCCGCGTACGTGTCGCCTCCGGGCCGTCCCCGACGGACCGCCCGGACGGCGAGCGGCACCCTACGCGGGCCAGGCGGCGGCCAGCATCGCCCGGGTGTCCGCGAGGAGTTGCGGCAGCACCTTGGTGTGCCCGATCACCGGCATGAAGTTCGTGTCGCCGCCCCAGCGCGGGACGACGTGCTGGTGCAGATGGGCCGCGATCCCGGCACCGGCCACCGAGCCCTGGTTCAATCCGATGTTGAACCCGTGCGCCCCCGACGCGGTGCGCAGCGCGGTCATCGCCCGCTTGGTGAACTCCGCCAGCTCCGCGGTCTCCGGCTCGTCCAGCTCGGTGTAGTCCGCCACGTGCCGGAACGGGACCACCATGAGGTGCCCGCCGTTGTACGGATACAGGTTCAGCACCGCGTAGACGCGCTCACCGCGGGCGATCACCAGCCCGTCCTCGTCGGACTTCTCCGGGATCGTGCAGAACGGGCAACCGTCGTCGGCCCCCGGGCCGCTCGGCTTGTTCTCGCCCTGGATGTAGGCCATCCGGTGGGGCGTCCACAGGCGCTGAAAGGCGTCCTGCGTCCCGACTCCGATCTGCTGCTCCGGCTCGCTTGTCATACGGGCCAGCATATGGCGTCGCCCATTGGCAGCGTGTCGTTGGGGCGCACCGCACCGGCCGCTGGACGATGCTGGGCCGGTGGACAGGGAACAGCGGCGACGGGACTGGGAGCGCGCCTCCGAGCCGTACCTGCTCGCCGCCTCGCTGCTCTTCCTGGCCTCCTACGCGGTCCAGGTGCTGATCCCCGGCCTCTCCCCCGGCTGGCACGCCTTCTGGTCCCTGGTCAGCTTCGTCACCTGGGGCCTCTTCGTCGCCGAATACCTGGCCCGGCTGGTGTTCAGCGACGACCGGAAGCGGTTCGTCCGCACCCGCTGGCTGGATCTCCTCGTGATCGTCCTGCCGCTGCTCCGGCCGTTGCGGCTGATCGAGACGCACGACCGGATGCAGCGCCGCCGGGCCCACCCCCGGCTCGCCCTGGAAGCCCGCGTGATGGCCTACACCGGCCTGGCCGCCCTGCTGCTCGGCTTCGCCGCCAGCCTGGCCGTCTACCACGACGAGCGGTACGCGCCGGGCAGCACCGTCCGCACCTTCGGCGACGCGGTGTGGTGGGCGTGCTCGACCCTGACCACGACCGGTTACGGCGACGTCACCCCGATCACCCCCCGCGGCCGGGTCACCGGCGCCGTCCTGATGGTGCTCGGCGTCGCCCTGGTCGGCGCGGTCGTCGGCTCCTTCTCCTCCTGGCTGCTGCGCCGCTTCCGCCAGGAGGGCGAGACATGACAGGGCCCCGGGGAGCGGATGCTCGCCGGGGCCCTTCACGGAACGGGCGTCACACCTGGACGCGACGCTCCACCACGTCCAGCAGCTTGGCGATCGCCTGGTCACGCGGAATGCCGTTCTCCTGCGATCCGTCGCGGTAGCGGAACGAGACCGCACCGTGCTCCATGTCCTCGTCGCCCGCGAGGATCATGAACGGCACCTTGGCCTTCTGGGCGTTCCGGATCTTCTTCTGCATCCGGTCCGAGGACGAGTCCACCTCGATCCGCAGCCCCTTGGCCTTCGCCTGCGCGGCGAACTCCTCCAGGTACGGCACGTGCGCGTCACCGATCGGGATGCAGGTCGCCTGCACCGGGGCCAGCCACGCCGGGAAGGCACCCGCGTAGTGCTCCAGCAGCACCGCGAAGAACCGCTCGATGGAGCCGAACAGCGCGCGGTGGATCATGACGGGCTGCTGCTTGGAGCCGTCCGCCGCGGTGTACTCCAGACCGAAGCGGGCGGGCTGCTGGAAGTCGACCTGGATGGTCGACATCTGCCAGGACCTGCCGATGGCGTCCTTCGCCTGCACCGAGATCTTCGGGCCGTAGAACGCGGCGCCACCCGGGTCGGGCACCAGCGGCAGTCCCTGCTTCTCGGCCGCCTCGCGCAGCGCCTCGGTGGCCTCCTCCCACTCCGCGTCCTCACCGATGAACTTGTCGGACTCCGGGTCGCGGGTGGACAGCTCCAGCTCGAAGTCGGTCAGGCCGTAGTCCCGCAGCAGATCGAGGACGAAGGTGAGCAGGCTGTCCAGCTCGTCCGCCATCTGCTCCTTGGTGCAGTAGATGTGCGAGTCGTCCTGGGTGAAGCCGCGCGCCCGGGTCAGGCCGTGCACCACGCCGGACTTCTCGTAGCGGTAGACCGTGCCGAACTCGAAGAGCCGCAGGGGCAGTTCGCGGTACGACCGGCCGCGCGCCTTGAAGATCAGGTTGTGCATGGGGCAGTTCATCGCCTTGAGGCGGTAGTTCTGCCCGTCGAACTCCAGGGGCGGGAACATCGCCTCGCCGTAGTTCGGCAGATGCCCCGAGGTCTCGAAGAGCGCTTCCTTGGTGATGTGCGGGGTGTTGACGAACTCGTAGTCCGACAGCTCGTGCCGCTTGCGGGAGTAGTCCTCCATCACCCGGCGCACCACGCCGCCCTTGGGGTGGAAGACGGCGAGCCCGGAGCCCAGCTCCTCCGGGATGGAGAACAGATCCAGCTCCGCACCGAGCTTGCGGTGGTCGCGCTTCTCGGCCTCGGCGAGGAACTCCAGGTACGCCTTGAGCTCGTCCTTGGTCGGCCAGGCGGTGCCGTAGATCCGCTGGAGCTGCGGGTTCTTCTCGCTGCCGCGCCAGTACGCGGCGGCCGAGCGCATCAGCTTGAACGCCGGGATGGCGCGGGTGCTGGGCAGGTGCGGACCGCGGCAGAGGTCCTTCCAGCACAGCTCGTCGGTCTTCGGGTCGAGGTTGTCGTAGATGGTCAGCTGGCCGGCGCCGACCTCGGCGGAGGCACCCTCGGCGGCGTCCGCGGCGGAGCCCTTCAGACCGATCAGTTCGAGCTTGTACGGCTCGTCGGCCAGCTCCTCGCGGGCGGCCTCGTCGCTGACCGCGCGGCGCGCGAACTTCTGCCCGCGCTTCTGGATCTCCTGCATCTTCTTCTCGATGCGCTTGAGATCGTCGGGGTGGAACGGGGTCTCGACGTCGAAGTCGTAGTAGAAGCCGTCCTTGATCGGCGGGCCGATGCCGAGCTTCGCCTCCGGGAACAGCTCCTGCACGGCCTGCGCCATCACGTGCGCGGTGGAGTGCCGCAGGATGTTCAGGCCGTCCTCGGACGAGATCTCGACCGGCTCGACCTGGTCGCCGTCGGCGACCTCGTACGACAGGTCCTTCAGCTCCCCGGCGACCCGTGCGGCCACGATGCTGCGCTCACCCTGGAAGAGGTCGGCGGCCGTAGTGCCCGTGGTCACCACGCGTTCTTCCCGCTCGGAATCGCGTTGGACGGTCACACGGACGTCTGACACCGGTCTCTCCTGACTCATGTCTCCTGCGCGTCAGCGTTTGCTGCGCAGCCGAATCGTACCGAGCCGTCGCACCCGACCGCGAAACGGATTCCGGGGGCCGGTCCGCGGGCGGTCAGTCGTCGGCGCCGCACGCCTCCTCGAAGAAGTCGAGATTCTCCTGGAGCGACTTCAGCAGCCGGTCCCGCTCCGCCTCGTCGACCTGGACCGGCGTGACGTCGCGGGCCCCGGTGATCCGGCGGAAACCGCCCCGGCTCTCCAGTCTGCCGCTGACCCGGATCGGCAGCCCCACGAGATGGGCATGGCCCGCGATCCGGTAGTCCTCCTCCCCCAGCGCGACCCGCACCTGGACCACGTCGGCCCCGGTCAGCACCCGTAGCCGGACCGTGCCCGGGCCGCCGGGCCGCTCCCGCCGCAGCCGTACGACCGTGCCGGTCACCCGGACCGACAGCGAGGGCTCGTCGCGGACGTAGCGCCGGGCGGCCTGCTCCAGCGCCGGCAGATCGCCGGGCGAGAACTCGACCGGTTCGGGGCGGGCCGGGCAGCCGGCCGGCGGACCGGCCGCCGGTGACCACTCGACCGCGATCCGCACCCCCGCCGCGTCCCTGACGAGCGCGATCAGCGCCTGCACCAGCTCGTGGCAGACACCCAGCTCGACGGCCGCGTCGTACGCCTCCATGCCGCCGGTGGCGCGCTGGTAGTCGGTGGCGTCCCGGGCCGCGTGCAGGGCCCGCTGCAGCCCGGCGACCGCCGCGCGCCCGCCGCTCACCGGGACGAAGGCGGTCAGCCGCCGGCCGGCGGCCGCCGGCCCGACCAGGACATCGCTCAGGAACCCCTCGGCCCGCCGCTTGTGCCGGGCTCCGTAGTAGCCGGCCCGGCCGTACGTCCCCAGCGCCCCGGCGACCAGCATCGCGCGGGCCGCACCGCGCAGCTGCTCCTGGGCGACCCAGTGCGCGGCGCCCGAGCCGCCGTCGGGGATCTCGCGCTCCCAGCCGACCTCGTCGCTGGGCACCGCCAGCCCGGTCAGCACCTCGCGGGCGGAGGGTGCGGCGGAGCGCGCGAGGGCCGACAGGGCCTCGGCGAGCAGCTCCGCGCTGTCGGGGAAGCGGCGGTCGTGCGGGACCAGCAGGCTGGTGCCGCCGAGGCCGCCGGGCGGGGTCCAGCGGGCGTAGTGACCGGCGGCCCCGCCCCGGCGCCGCCAGCCGTGCCGGGCCAGCAGGGCGCTGAGGACGGCGGGGTCGAGCCGCGCGGGGTCCAGCGGCCGCGCATCGGGTTGGTCGATCGGCCGGTACATCAGGGTCTCCCTCCCGACCCGACCCGGGTCATGATCTCGCAGAGCGCGCGGTCGTCGAAGATCCGCGTGGTCGGGATCCGCACGGTGGTCCTGCGCCGGCCGGTCACCGGATGGCCGGCCAGGTTGATCCAGTAGCAGCAGTGGCGCAGTTCGAGCCGGTCGTGGGAGGCCCGCAGCCACTCCTCCTGGGTCCGCGGGACGAGCATCACGACGAGGATCTTGTGCACGGACACGGGCGTGCGGGCCAGCTTCACCAGGTGGTCGTTGTCGAGGGTGAAGGCGAAGGTCGGGCCGGGCGGGTGCGGGGCGGTCTGGTAGGTGCATTTGAGCTGCACCTTGATGGTCACCTCGTCGTCGACGGTGTGGCCGGGCGCGCCGTGGCTGACGTGCCAGTCGATGCCGTTGTCCGGGAAGGGCTGGGCCAGCGAGCAGCCGGAGGCGGCCGCGACCGCGTGCAGATAGCCCACCTGGAGCGTCTCCATGCAGGCGGTCGTCGCGAGTCCGCCGCGCTGCGGTGTGGCGATGGGCGGGGGGTACCTCCCGCTTGCGGGGGACAGCCCGCCCGGTTCGGGCTGCGCGATGGTCATCGCGGGCGTGCCTTCCGGGCTCGGTGGGTGCGCGGGGACGGATGCGTCGAATGACGGGGAACCGGCGGATCGCGTGGCCCGTCACTGTGGTTGTCTCCGCGTCAAGTGGTCCGCAAACAAGGACGGTTCGACCACCGGTGCGCTCGGGTATCACCTGCTCGGGTGGCTTTGCGCCACCATCCCCCGTACGAGCGCGAGGAGTTGGGATGATGCCGTGCTGGTATGACGGCCCTCTTGCCGCCTTCGACACCGAGACGACGGGGATCGACGTCGAGCGGGACCGCATCGTCTCCGCCGCGCTGGTGGTCCAGGAGACCCCCCGTTCGGCGCCCCGCGTCACCCGCTGGCTGATCAATCCCGGCGTCGAGATACCGGAAGCCGCCATCGCGGTGCACGGTCTCACGGCCGACCACCTCGCCCTGCACGGCCGCTGGCCGGCGCCGGTGCTGGAGGAGGTGGCGCGGGCCCTGGCCGCCCAGTCGGTGGCCGGCCGTCCGCTGGTGGTGATGAACGCCCCGTTCGATCTGACCCTGCTGGAACGCGAGTTGAAGCGGCACCGCGCCAGCTCGCTGGACGCGTATCTGGGCGCGCATCCGCTGCGCGTACTGGATCCGCGGGTGCTGGACAAACACCTGGACCGCTATCGCAAGGGCCGCCGCACCCTCGCCGACCTGTGTGTGCAGTACGAGGTCGAGCTGACCGAGGCGCACGACGCGGCCGCGGACGCGCTGGCCGCGCTGCAGGTGGTGCGTGCACTGGGGCACAGGTTCGAGGATCGGCTCAAGGGCCTGCACCCGGCGGAGCTGCACACCCGGCAGGCGGTCTGGTACGCGGCCCAGGCCCGTGGGCTGCAGGCGTGGTTCGCGCGCAGCGGCAGTACGGAATCGGTGGATCCGCACTGGCCGCTGCGTCCGGAACTCCCCGCCGCGGCCTGATTCGGCATCAGGAATTCCGCGTGGCCGGCCGGTCGGCAACCGGTCGGGCGACCGCTCGGCCGGCCGGGAAAGAAAGAGGCGGAATTCCGTTTCCGGGTCGCTTCTCGCGGCGGCAGAACGCACCGGCAACAGAACTTTGCGGCACGGAACTCCCCACTACGGAACTCCACTCCCGCACAACTCAACAAAAAGAACCGGGCCACCTTTTGGTGGCCCGGTTCTTGATCCCGGTGGGCGATACTGGGTTCGAACCAGTGACCTCTTCGGTGTGAACGAAGCGCTCTCCCACTGAGCTAATCGCCCGGGTGTCCGGCGGGGATTCCCTCGCGAACGACCTGAACAATACAGGCCGCGCGGGCGTTCCATCAAATTTCCTCAGGTCCGGGCCAGCCAGCCGGCCAGCCCGCGCCGCCCGGCCCGCATCATCAGGGCGTGATTGGCGCGGAACAGCGGCCGCGCGAGCAGCCCGACGCGCCGCATCAACGGCTTGCGGACCTCGACGTCCTGCTCGAAGACGGCGCGGGTGCCGCCGGCGCCGGGGCGGACCGTCCAGCGCGCCCAGCCGGCCAGATCGCCGTGCATCGCGATCTCCAGAACGCCCGCGCCGGGGTCCCGTACCCGCTCGGCGGCCACCACCCTGAGGTCGTACGGCAGCAGGGAGCGGAAGCGGGCGGTCCCGGTCCGGTCGTCGAGCCGGGTCACCTCGCGCACCTGTGGCCACCACTGCGGGTAGCTCTCGGCGCGTTCCAGGACGGCGTAGACGACGGCCGGCGGGGCGTCGAGCAGCCAGACGCTGCGGAAGCGGTAGCGGTGCAGCCGGCGGGACCAGTCGGGCATGATCCCAGTGTGCGCCCCGCGGGAGGGCGGGCGCCCAACGACGGCGAGGGCCCGGGCACTTGAGGTCTCCGGGCCGGCACGCACCAGGACGCGCAAAAGGGGCGGCGTGACCCGCGGTGTCCGCGAGTACCCGCCGCCCCTCGTGACGTGGGCGATACTGGGTTCGAACCAGTGACCTCTTCGGTGTGAACGAAGCGCTCTCCCACTGAGCTAATCGCCCGGGCGCAACGCCAACATTACCCCACGTCGGCGGGCACTTGTGACCACGTTCCGGCCACTCGTCGCTCCGGTCACTCGGCCACGTTCCACGGCAGCACCAGGCCGAACTTCCACGCGTAGACCGCGACCCCGGCGGCGATGATCGTCACGCCGAGGGCGGTCAGGATGATGTTGCGGCGCCGCACCTTGGGGTCGAGCGCCTTCTGGGCCGCTTCGGTGACCTTGCGTTTGGTCCAGCGCAGGACCAGCTGGGCCCAGACGAATTCGGTCGCCCAGATCGCCATGCCGGCGAAGATCACCAGCCAGCCGGGACCCGGCAGCGGGAGCATGATCACTCCGCCGGCCACCACCGCGAGACCGACCACGAAGACGCCGACCTGCCAGCTCAGGTGCAGCGGCCGGGAGCGCTTGATGAAATGCGGCGCTCGCGAGCCGAGCGGCTGCTCGGGCGGCACGGTCTCCTCCTCGACTACCCCCGGCCCCCCGTTACTCAGCGTATTCATACCGTCAAACTTACCGGACGGGAGGGGTCCGCGGAATTACCGACGAGGACGATCTCGCAATCCGCCGTAAGAGGTACCTGAAGCCACCCAAAACCGTCAGAGGGGTTTACAACGGCACCGTAGGTGGCATGTCGATTTCGCCGACGTGCGAATCCCCGAGCGCACACTGAGCGAAAGGCCCTGGCGCTTATGAACACCACGGTCAGCTGCGAGCTGCACCTGCGCCTCGTTGTGTCGAGCGAGTCCTCACTGCCTGTACCCGCGGGCCTGCGGTATGACACGGCCGATCCCTACGCCGTGCATGCCACCTTCCATACCGGAGCCGAGGAGACCGTCGAGTGGGTGTTCGCCCGCGACCTCCTCGCCGAGGGCCTGCATCGGCCCACGGGCACCGGAGACGTCCGCGTATGGCCGTCCCGGAGCCACGGGCAGGGCGTGGTCTGCATCGCCCTGAGCTCCCCGGAAGGCGAAGCCCTGCTCGAGGCCCCCGCGCGGGCTCTCGAGTCGTTCCTCAAAAGGACGGATGCCGCCGTACCGCCCGGTACGGAGCACCGGCATTTCGATCTCGACACGGAGCTGTCCCACATCCTCGCGGAGAGCTGAGACGCAGCACGGTTACCGAAAGCACCCATCCGCTCACACTTGCGCCCGTCCGACTCGGGGAGACGGCGCAGGACCGACAAGTTCATACGGCAGAGTTCGGCGTCGTCGCCGCGGAGCCACCGCGGGAGACGGCGCCGAAGCTTGTCCCAGGCGCTAGAGTCGGCGACCATTCGGCCACGACACCGGGGGCGGTACCCGTCCGGCCCCTCTGCCAGGGAGCGGAACCGTGATGATCACCCATGACACCCGGTGCGCGCTGGACGCGGTCGTCGATCTGCTCAACACCGCTCCGGAGGGCGAGTCGCCCGGCGCGCCGGACAGCCTGACCGACGCCTCGGCCGTCGAGGACTTCGCCCGCCGCAACAACTTCAGCGACGTGGGCACGCTCGGGCCGGACGACCTCGCGGCGGTACGCGGGGTCCGCGCACGGTTCGCCGAGGTCTTCGCCGCCGAGGACAACCGCACCGCGGCCGCGCGGCTCAACGCGCTGGTCGCCTCGGCAGGCACCACCCCGCAGCTGACCGACCACGACGGCTACGACTGGCATGTGCACTATTTCGCGCCGGGCGCGTCGGTGGCCGACCGGCTGGCCGCGGACGGCGGGATGGCGCTCGCCTTCCTCGTCGTGGCCGGTGAGCGCGAGCGGCTGCGGCGCTGCGAGGCGCCGGACTGCCGGCACGCGTTCGTCGACCTCTCCCGCAACCGTTCGCGGCGCTACTGCGACAGTCGCACCTGCGGCAACCGGCTGCATGTCGCGGCCTACCGCGCGCGGCGCCGGGAGGCCGCGGGCTGACGGCCGGTACGGACCGGCTGACGGCTCGTGCGGCCGGTACGGGCGGGCCGTACGCCGGCCTCACAGGATGAAGAGGTCGTGTACGGCGCCGAGGAGGAGCAGGCAGCCGATGACGGCGAGGAAGAGCATCAGCGGCGGCTGGGACAGCGCGAACAGGCAGCCGCGGGGTTCGGGGGACGGGGCGTCGTCTTGGGCGAGGGCGCACTCATCGTTCATCTCGCGCGCATCATGGCGCACATGATCTTCAGAGTGCGCCCAAATGGCGCCTCAGCAGCGGGAGTTCATCAGATCCCGTGCTTTTTCAGGATCGCTTCGATGTCCGAGAAGTCATCCTTGGGAGCGCTGCCGGCCTGCGGGGCCTTCCCCTTGCCGGCCGGCCGGTCCGCCGTACGGCCCGCGCCGAGGGACGGTATGGAGGCCCCCGGAGCCACCGCGTCGGGCGTGGCGCCTCCGGCCGCCTTGCGGTCCCTGCGGGCACCGATCCCGCCCCGGCGGCGCTCCACGGCCCGGCTGATCATGAAGAGCAGGAACGAGAGCGCGAGCAGGCCGAAGCCGGCCCAGACCGTGGGCTTGAAGACGATGTTGGTGACCCAGTCGATGACGCCGGTCATCACCAGGCCGATCGGGATCAGGGAATAGGCGGCGATGCGGGTCGCGGCGAGGAAACGCTTGCGGTACGCCGTCAGCGCGGCGATGGCCAGGCCCGCTGCCGACACCGCGGCACAGACGGTCGAGGTCAGCATCCGGTCCTCCTGCCGGTGAAAGGCGAGCAGTCCCTCTGCTCCCCTCCATCCTGCCCTGTGCGGGCCCGCCCCGGCCATGTTCCGGCACCGGCTTCAGGGTCTTCTCCGGGTCACCCTCATCCCCAGGTCCGGGTTCGGCCCCCAGGCGGCGGGCTGGAAGACTGGTCCCATGAACGACGCCACCACCCCCGCCCCCGCCCGTCCCGTCCTCGACGTGTGGTGTGAGCTGCAGTGCCCGGACTGCCACGCCGCGCTGGCGGATGTGCGGGCGCTGCGCGAGCGCTACGGCGACCGGCTGGACGTCCGGCTGCGCCACTTCCCCCTGGCGAAGCACAAGCACGCCTACGCCGCGGCCCAGGCCGCCGAGGAGGCGCTGGCACAGGGGCAGGGCTGGCCGTACGTCGAGGCGGTGCTGGCGCGCACCGAGGAGCTCGCCGCCCGCGGCGAGAAGCTGCTGCTGGAGGTCGCCGGGGAGCTGGGTCTGGACGCCGAGGAGCTGGACACCGCGCTGGTCGACGGGCGGCACCTGCTGATCGTCGACGCCGACGAGGCCGAGGGGAAGGCGATCGGCGTGACCGGCACCCCGACGTATGTGATCGGCGGTGAGCGGCTGGACGGCGGCAAGAGCCAGGAGGGGCTGCGCGCCCGGATCGAGGAGATCGCCGACCGGCTGCTGGCCGGTCAGGACTGAGCCGGTCAGGGCCGGGCCGGTCAGGACGGCGCCGGACGGGACCGGGCCGCCCGGGGGCGTCGCAGCGCGGCCTGGCGCCCTACAGGATCGGCTTCCACAGCAGGTATCCGGTGGGCCGGTGGCCCAGCGACTCATAGAGGCCGAGGGCCGGCGCGTTGCCCGCGTAGACATTGAGGCCGAGGGTGGTGCGGCCGGCCGCGAGGGTCTCGCGCTCGGCGATCAGCATCAGCGTGCGGCCGTGCCCCCGCCCCCGGTGTGCCGGGTCCACCTGCACATCGACGACGTAGCCGCCCGGCTGGTCCGGCATCCGCAGGGCGAGCCAGAGCCTGCCGACGTCCGCGCCGTCGTGGGAGAGGATCCGCAGGACCTGGTCGGGGGTCTCCGCCCCGTCCGGCAGCAGGGCGCGGTGGCCCTTCACCGCGATCTCCTCGGCACGGGCCCGGGACATCCCCTGGTCGGTCTGCGTACGGATGTGCTCGGCGAGCGCGGCCTCCCGCCAGGCCGGGTACTCCGCCTCGCCCAGCGGCCGGTCCGCGACGTCCTCGGGCAGCCGCGGCGGCCTGTCGAGGGCTTTGCTCAGGGTGCGGCTGCGCTCGGTGTAGCCCAGGGCGGTCGCGAGCCGCAACGCGGCCTCCGCCTCGGCCGGGACGGTCACCTCGATCTGGCGGCAGCCCCAGCCCCGCAGCACCTCCTCGGCGGCCAGCGCCGCGACGGTGGCCCGGCCGCGGTGCCGGTCCGGCGGGTCGATGGCCAGGTAGGTGATCCGGCCCGCCGTCGGCCCGAAACGGGCGTCGGTCGACAGCCGGACCGTGCCGACCCGCCGGCTGTTGACGCAGACGTCGTACGGGCGGGCCCGGGTGCCGTCGTCGTGGTGTTCCTCGGGTCCGGCGGGGCGCAGCGTAGTGGTCACGGGGACTTTCTACTCGCCCCTGAGCGGGCCCGTCATCACCCCGGACGGGGGCCGGTTCTCATCGCGGGTCGAAGTCGGCGGCGGACTGCTCGTCGAAGATCCGCATGGCCTCGGCGGTCACCGGGCCCGGCCGGTCGGCCAGTTGGCGGCCGTCGATCCGGGTCACGGCCTGCACGTCGCGGAGGGTGGAGGTCAGGAAGATCTCCTCGGCCCGCTCCAGGACGTCCAGCGGCAGATCGGTCTCCTTGGCGCCGGCCCAGGTGACGGTCAGCGCGCGGGTGATGCCGGCCAGACAGCCGGAGGTGAGCGGCGGGGTGTGGAGTTCGCCGTCCAGGACGACGAAGACATTGGAGCCGGTGCCCTCGCAGAGTGCGCCGACGGTGTTGGCGAACAGCGCCTCGGTGGCGCCCTGTTCGCGGGCCCGCGCCAGGGCGACCACGTTCTCGCCGTACGAGGTGGTCTTCAGGCCGGCCAGCGCGCCGCGTTCGTTACGGGTCCAGGGGACGGTGACGGCGGCGGTGGTGTCGGGGCGGCGGGTGGTCGCGGAGAGCGCGACGACCAGCGTGGGGCCGGCCTCGCCGCGGTCCGAGCCGAGCGGGGACTCGCCACCGGTGTAGGTGATCCGTACCCGGCCCAGCGGCACCGGGTTGGCGTCGAGGACGGCCTCGCAGCCGCGCCGCACCTCGTCGAGGTCGGGCTCGGGCAGGCCGAGGCCGCGGGCGGAGGTGGCCAGGCGCTCCAGGTGGCGGGTGAGGGCGAAGGCGCGTCCGTGGTCCGCCTTGACGGTCTCGAAGACGCCGTCGCCGACCGTCAGCCCGTGGTCGAAGACCGAGACCCGGGCGTCCTCGGCGTCCCGCAGTGCCCCGTCCAGCCAGATCCTCATCGCTCTCCTCCGTTCGGCTCGTTGCGCCCCGACGCTACCGCGAGCAGCCGGCTCGCCTTCAGTTCGGTCTCCGCCCATTCCCGCTCGGGGTCGGAGTCCCAGATGATCCCGGCGCCGGCGCCGAAACGGAGGACCGGCCCGTCGGCGGGGGTGCGGTCGATCCAGAAGGTCCGTATGCCCACCGCGAGCTCACCGGTGCGGCGGTCGGCGTCGACCCAGCCGATGCCGCCGCAGTACGGGCCGCGGGGCGCGGTCTCCAGTTCGTCGATGATCCGCAGGGCGCTGGACTTGGGGGCGCCGGTGACCGAACCGGGCGGGAAGGTGGCGTCCAGTAGATCGGTCCAGGCGCTCTTCTCGTTGGCCGGGTCCAGTTCGCCGCGCACCGTGGAGACGAGGTGCACCAGGCCGGGGTGCTCCTCGACCGCGCAGAGTGCCGGGACGGTGACGGTTCCGGTGGCGCAGACCCGGCCGAGATCGTTGCGGACCAGGTCCACGATCATCACGTTCTCCGCCCGGTCCTTGTCGGAGAGGTCCGCGGCGGTCCGGCCGGTGCCCTTGATGGGGCCGGACCACACGGCGCGGTCGTCCCGTCGCAGATAGAGCTCGGGGGAGGCGCTGGCGATCTCCACGCCGTGGCCGGGCAGCCGGATCGTGCCGGCGTGCGGGGCGGGGTTGCCGCGGGCCAGCACCGCGGACAGCGCGTCGACGTCGGCCCGGTCCGGGTCGGGCAGCGGCGCGCTCAGCACCCGGCAGAGGTTCACCTGGTAGACGTCGCCGGCCGCGATGTATTCCCGGACCCGCCGTACGCCGCGGACATAGGCGTCGCGGTCCAGGGAGCTGATCCAGGCCTCGCGCGCGGGGCCGTGCCAGGCGCTGGGGGCGGGGGTGTCGGCCGGGGTGGCGGGGCGTACGTCGGCGAAGCGGGCGCAGACCACCTGGCCCTCGAAGTCGGCGGCCACCGCCCACCAGCCCGTCGAGTCGAGGGCCGCGGGATCGCTGGTCACGTCCCGTAGATCGGTGGCTATCAGGCCGCCGAAGCGGGCCATGGGAGCGAAGTCGTGCACGTCAGCGAGTCTATGGCGGGGGCCCCGGGCGCGCCTGTGCCGGGCGAGCAGCGCAGCACGCTGCACAAACGCGTTTTTGTACTGGCCCCGGAATCCGCTAGAGTTCAACACGTCGCCGGGACGCGGAAGCGCCCCGGGGGCCGGGTAGCTTCCCGGACGTAGTCTGGGAGAGACACCTGCGGACGTAGCTCAGTTGGTAGAGCACCACCTTGCCAAGGTGGATGTCGCGAGTTCGAGTCTCGTCGTCCGCTCGATGTGGGGGATCTTCCCGAACCCCCTCACTCCTGGTGGAGTGGCCGAGAGGCGAGGCAACGGCCTGCAAAGCCGTCTACACGGGTTCAAATCCCGTCTCCACCTCCAAGGACGATTAGCTCAGCGGGAGAGCGCTTCCCTGACACGGAAGAGGTCACTGGTTCAATCCCAGTATCGTCCACTGGTCCGGCTCCGGCCGGGCCCCCGCGCGATTAGCTCAGCGGGAGAGCGCTTCCCTGACACGGAAGAGGTCACTGGTTCAATCCCAGTATCGCGCACGCAACCGTGGGTCTTCGTGATCCATGGTCCCGAGGACGATTAGCTCAGCGGGAGAGCGCTTCCCTGACACGGAAGAGGTCACTGGTTCAATCCCAGTATCGTCCACACCGCAGCCCGAGGGCCGGAGCGTTTCGCTCCGGCCCTCGGCTTTTGTGCCGTGCCGTGCCTACCGGTCACGGGCTTTGGCGCGGGCCCGCCGGCGGGAAGCCGCCGGCCGGGCCGGGTGTGACCGTTCAGGACGAGAACAGCATGTGGCCGAGGCCGCGGTGATGACCGTGGTGCCCATGGTGGCCGTGGTGGCCGTGGTGCGGGGCGCCCCAGGCGGGCGCGGCGGGGTACGCCTGCGGGGCGGGCGGCGGCGGGGCCTGCTGGACCCACTGCGACTCCAGGCGGGTCAGCGCCTCCAGCTCCCCGTAGTCGAGAAAGATCCCCCGGCAGCCGGCGCACTGCTCGATCTGGACGCCATTGCGGTTGTATGTGTGCATCGGTGCATGGCACTTGGGGCACTGCATCGTCGGCTCAACTCCTACTCGTTCGCTGCCGCTCAGCGCGGCGCCACCGGAACGGCCTCCCGGTGACGTGGGGTTCAGCGTACGACGGGCCCGCCGGGTGCCAACTGCTCCGGCCGGGGCGCCATCCGGGCGCAGGCGTCGATGACCGCGGTCGCGGCCTCGTCCAGCGGGCGCTCCCCGGTGACGGCCTTGGCGACGGCGAGCGCGGCGGTCTGCACGGTCAGGGCGCGGGCGGGGACCTCCAACTCGGGCCAGGGGTCGCCGTCGGGGCGCAGGGCCGGTCCGCCCGCCGCGCGGTAGGCGGTCAGGAACCGCGTCCAGATGTCCGGGGCGAGCAGGCCGGTGGCGAACCAGGCGGCGGGACGGGCCAGGTCCCAAGCCCCGTCGCCGAGGCCCAGGTCGTCGACGTCGATCAGGAGCCAACGGCCGCCGGTGGCCGGGTGGCGAACCAGCTGGCCGAGGTGGAGATCGCCGTGGCAGAGGGACGCCGCACGCGGGGGCGGGGCCTCGCCCCGGGCCCAGGGCGGCAGCCCGTCCCAGGCCCGCTCGACGGCCGCGGCGGCCGCGTGCAAGGACCCCGGGACGGCGTCCGCGGACCCGTTGGCCAACGCGGTGCGCAGCCGGGTCAGGGCGCGGGCCGCCTTGGCGGGGCCGCGCATCGGCGGGACCGGGCCGGGGAGTTGGCGCGGATCGACGGAGTGCAGCCGGGCCAGTAGGCGGGCGGCGTCCTCCCAGGGCGCCGCGTCGGGGTCGTCGGGCGCGACCGGGGTGCCGTACGGCCAGCGGGTGAGCGCCCGGCCGTCCTCGGTGAGGGTGAGGAGCCCGCCGGGGGCGGTGAGCGGGAGCGGGGGGAGCAGGATCCCGTGCAGGAGCGGATGCGCGGCGATCCTCAACCGGGCGGCGAGGTCGTGGGGGTCGGCATCGGGGGCGTGCGCCTTGGCGACGGCACGGCCGCTGCGGACGACCATGCCGTCGGGGCGATCGGCGAGGACTTGGGGGTGGTGGGGGTCGGGGGTGAGGGCCTTGGGGTGGTCGGCCGGCGTCCCGGGGTTGTGGGCGGGGTGGTCGCTGATCGCCTCGGGGTGGTCGGTGAGCGCTTCTGGGGCAGGCGGGGCGGGTGGGGTGTCGGCGAGACCGGGGGATGCGGCGAGGGCGGCGAGGCGGACGGCCAGCGGCGTGGTCATCGCTCCCCTCCCCCGGGCCTGGTCGGTGTGCGCGCCTTGCCTGGGCGGGCCCTGGGGGATCGTACGCGGCGGGACCGGCGGGTTGGGCGGGGCGTTGCGGTGACGGCGCACGTGGGAGGGGGCGGGTGGGGCGTTGCGGTGGCGGCGTACGCGGGAGGGGCGGGTGGGGCGTCATGGTGAGGGGCGTACGTGGAGGGGCGGGGCGGAGCGGGGCGTCGCCGTGGTGTGCGTATGCGGAAGGGACGGTGAGGGCAGCGCCGTGATGTGCGTACGCGGGAGGGCGGGGCGCGGGGGGGTACCGTGGCGTGAGCGTGCGCGGGGAGGGCGCTCGTCGGAGGTGTGCTTCGGCGGGCGGGCGCGGTGTGCTTCGGTGGGCGGGGGCGGAAGCTCGACGGCCGGGCATCTCCCCAGATGCCCGGCCGTTCGTGCCGTCCGCCGCACCCCCGTCCCCACGGGGTATTCAGCCGGAGGTCCCCGTCCCGGGCCGCTCTCCCGGGGCCTGGGGTGCCGCTCAGCGCCCCAGCATTCCGGCCACGGACGACGCCTGTGTGATGACGGCTTCCCAGCCGCCGAAGACCACGGCGAGCAGGAACGCCAACGGCAGCACCATGGCCACCGCGACGAGGGGATGGCGGGTGCCCGAGGACTGGTGGCCGCCGAGCGCCGCGGCGGCCTTGCGCCCCTGCGCCCGAAGGGCCGTCCGTCCTGAGGTCCGATCCATCGTCCGCTCCCGTTTCGTCTCTGGAGCGGCGGGCGTCTGACCTCGGGGGACGAGTGCTGCGCCCGCCGCTTGATGACAACACTAGGCACGCGGCGGAGGGCGGGCGTCATGCCGTCGTACCTATTGGTCGGCCTCCAGGAGGATGACGGGACGGGCCGTCATGTACTCCCCTGGGTGGAGAAAACCCCTGAGAACTCCGGGACATCCCCCAGGGGTAGCCACCGGACCGCAGGTCCGACGGTCCGCCGGTGCGGCGAACCCGCAGGTCCGGCCGCACACAGACGCGGCGGCAGCAGGTCCGACGGCCCGCACGTCCGGGTGCACGCATGCGTGACCTCGCTCACGTCGGCGGCGGCCCCTCGCCCCGCCGTCGGGGAGCCGCCGGCAGCCGCGTACGCCGGCAACGTCAGCCGCCGGGAGCCGCGCCCGTCGCCCCCGTTGTCCGTCCTCGATCACCTTTCGTCGTGTCAATCCCCCTTATGTGATGGATCATTGGGCGCGCGGGTGGGAAACCGGGCCCGCCGCACGCCCCTTTCCCCTCCCGCACTCCGAGGATCGCACCCGCCACTGACAATCCGGTTGCCGACGCATGCGCGGCCTCTCAGCACAGCGAGCCGTCAATCCGTAAGCTGTGCCACGTCAGACGGTTGGCAGCGGAGGGGCCTCCCACCGCAGGTAGGGGACGGACATGGCGATGATGCGGCTCCGGCGCGAGGACCCGCGTGTCGTCGGGACGTTCCGGTTGCACCGCCGGCTCGGCGCGGGCGGGATGGGCGTGGTCTACCTCGGCTCGGACAAGCGCGGGCAGCGGGTGGCGCTGAAGGTGATCCGGCCGGACCTGGCGGAGGATCAGGAATTCCGCTCGCGGTTCGCCCGTGAGGTCTCGGCGGCCCGCCGGATCCGCGGCGGCTGTACGGCGCGGCTGGTCGCGGCCGATCTGGACGCGGACCGCCCGTGGTTCGCCACCCAGTACGTCCCCGGGCCGTCGCTGCACGACAAGGTCAACGAGGAGGGGCCGCTCTCCCCCGCGCAGGTCGCGTCCGTCGGTGCGGCGCTGTCCGAGGGACTGCTGGCCGTCCATGACGCGGGTGTCGTGCACCGCGACCTGAAGCCGTCCAACATCCTGCTGTCGCCCAAGGGCCCGCGCATCATCGACTTCGGCATCGCCTGGGCGACCGGTGCCAGCACGCTCACGCATGTCGGTACGGCCGTCGGGTCGCCAGGCTTCCTGGCGCCGGAACAGGTACGCGGGGCCGCGGTGACCCCGGCCACCGACATCTTCGCGCTGGGCGCCACGCTGGCGTACGCCTGCACCGCGGACTCCCCGTTCGGGCAGGGCAGTTCGGAGGTCATGCTCTACCGGGTGGTGCACGAGGAGGCGCAGCTCGCCGGGGTGCCGGACGCGCTGGCGCCGCTGCTCGCGTCGTGTCTGGCCAAGGATCCGGCGGACCGGCCCAGCACCTTGTCGCTGTCGTTGCGGCTCAAGGAGATCGCGGCCCGGGAGGCGCACGGTCTGTCGGGCGGTCTGTCAGGAGGACTTTCGGGCGGACTGTCGGGCGGACTGTCGGGCGGGCTCCTGCCCAACGGGTCCGGCGGCGGAGCCGGATGGGGCCGGACGGAGCGCCGTCCGTCGGAGCGGCCGACCGGACAGCGGGCCGAGGAGTACGCGCGCCAGCGCACCGAGCGGCGGACCGCGGGCGGCTCCGCGCCGCGGCCGCATGCGTCGCGTCCGCCGGCGCCGCGGGACGGGGCCGTCGGGCGGTCCGGCGGTCCGGCTTCCGGTGCAGGTACGGGTGCGGGGGCTGGTGCGGGCACCGGTGGGCGGAAGAATCCGCGTACCGCGGGGCGGAACGCCCGACGTGTCCCGGCGTCGCGGCCGACGGGGCGAAACGGTTCGCGCACCCCGGTCCGTACGACCTCGGGCGGTCGCCGGCCCGGCCCCGACCGCCGGCTGCTGCGCCAACGGGTCATCGTGTTCGTCGTGGTGACGCTGCTGGTCGCGCTGGGTATCGCGGCGGCCCAGGGCTGCCAGGGGCCGGCCCGCGGGATGGGGGCGGGTCCTGCGGAACGGATTGCTCCGATTGTGCCCACGGGGAGCCCGGCTGCTGCGGGCAGCGGTCGGCTGGCGCCGGGCGGGGCCGCGGGCGCGCGGTAGGCGTGCGGGCGGCGGGCGCTGGCCTGCCCGGGGGCAGGGCCGTGGCAGTGGCGGTGGCGTGCGTCCGCGGGGTGGGGTTCGGGCTTTGCGTAGCGTGTCGGGCGGGGGCGGTGGGCGGACCTTAAGGGGTGGGGGAACGGATCCCCTAAGGGTCGCGAGGGCCCCCTCGGGGCCGACAACGTGGCGGGGCGGGGAGGTATTCCCTGGGTCGGTGACGGTGGGCACCACGTAGCCCGGCGACGGTGGGGCCACGCGGCAGGATGGCGGTGGGGGTCACCTACGAGCAGCAGGAAGCCAGAGGGCACCGTGGCGGTGGGACCACGTACGAGCAGTGGGGGCCACGTACGAGAAGTCGTGGGAACCGCGTGGCCCGGTGGGGCGGCCGCGCGCGGGGCCGTGGGGTGGGGCGTCGAGCGGACGAACTGGCCTGGTGGAGCGACGGCATGGCCCGTTTGAGCCGGTCGCCGTAAGGCCGTGGGCCGCGGTGGCACGGGCCGTGCGGCCTACTGGGTCGGGGGGCGTCCCGACGTTACTGCGTAGAAGGCCACCGCTGCGGCTGCGCCGACGTTGAGGGAGTCGACGCCGTGGGCCATCGGGATGCGGACCCATTCGTCGGCGGCGCGCAGGGCACCGGTGGTGAGGCCGCCGCCCTCCGCGCCCAGCATCAGGGCGACGCGGTCCAGCGTGTGCGGGGCGGCCTGGTCGATGGTGGCGGCCTTCTCGGCGGGGGTGAGGGCGAGCAGCTTGAAGCCCGCTTCCCGTACGACGGACAGGTCGCGGGGCCAGCTCTCCAGGCGGGCGTACGGGACGGAGAAGACCGCGCCCATGGAGACCTTCACCGAGCGGCGGTAGAGAGGGTCCGCGCAGTCCGGGGAGAGCAGCACCGCGTCCATGCCGAGGGCCGCCGCGCTGCGGAAGATCGCGCCGATGTTGGTGTGGTCGTTGACGGCCTCCATGACCACGATGCGGCGCGCGCCGGCGAGGAGTTCGGCGGCCGTCGGCAGCGGGGTGCGCTGCATGGAGGCGAGCGCGCCGCGGTGGACGTGATAGCCCGTCACCTGTTCGGCGAGGGCCGGACTGACGGCGTAGACCGGGGCCGGGACCTCGTCGATGACGTCGCGCATGACGTCGACCCACTTCGAGGAGAGCAGCATCGAGCGCATCTCGTAGCCGGCGTGCCGGGCGCGCCGGATGACCTTCTCGCCCTCGGCGATGAAGAGTCCCTCCGCGGGCTCGCGCCGGCGCCGCAGTTCGACGTCGGTGAGGCCGGTGTAGTCGGCCAGCCGCGGGTCGTCCGGGTCGTCGACGGTGATGATTTCTGCCACGGGGAGATAGTGCCTTGTCGGTGTCGGGGTTCCAATGCCGGGGGGAACGAATCGGCTGGGGGCATCCCCCGAGCCGATCAAATCTGATGTGTTCCGATCTGAATTGGTCCGGTCCAGTCCGGGCCAGTTCAGTCCAGTTCAGTCCGGTTCGGGCCAATCCGGTCCGGTCAAGCGCGGTCTGGTCCAGTCCGGCCCGGCCCGGCCTGATCCGGTCCAGCCCGGCCCGGCCCAGCTCAACCCGGTCGGTCCGGTCTGATCGGAGAGACGCTCCCGGTCGGCAGTAGGGGGCGCGGGTCAGTCGGTCGTGGGGGCCGTGGTGGGCGCGGTGGTCGTGCCGATGGTGACGACGTCGCCGATGACGATGACCGCCGGCGGCCGGACGCCCTCGGCGCGGACCGTTTCGCCGAGGGTGGCGAGGGTGGCGTCGACCCGGCGCTGGGTGGCGGTGGTGCCCTCCTGGATGACGGCGGCCGGGGTGTCGGCGGGGCGGCCGTGTTCGACGAGCTTGGCGGCGATGGCACCGCTGTTCTCCACGCCCATGAGGACGACCAGGGTGCCGCGCAGCTTGGCGAGGGCGGGCCAGTCGACCAGGGAGCGCTCATCGTCAGGGGCGACATGCCCGCTGACCACGGTGAATTCGTGGGCGACGCCACGGTGGGTGACGGGGATGCCGGCGGCGGCGGGCACCGAGATGGTGCTGGAGATGCCGGGGACGACCGTGCAGGGGATGCCGGCCTCGGCGAGTGCCTGGGCCTCCTCCATGCCGCGGCCGAAGACGAACGGGTCGCCGCCCTTGAGGCGGACCACGGCCTTGCCGGCCTTGGCGTGCTCGATCAGCGCGTTGTTGATGGCCTCCTGGGCCATGAACCGGCCGTACGGGATCTTCGCGGCGTCGATGACCTCGACGTGCGGGGGCAGCTCGGCGAGGAGGTCGCGGGGGCCGAGGCGGTCGGCGATGACGACGTCGGCCTCGGCGAGCAGGCGGCGGCCGCGGACGGTGATCAGGTCGGGGTCGCCGGGGCCGCCGCCGACCAGCGCCACACCGGGGGTGTGCGGGCGGCGGTGGTGCGGGGCGGCGATGCTGCCGTCGCGCAGGCCCTCGACGATGGCGTCACGTACGGCGGCCGAGCGGCGCGGGTCGCGGCCGGTGAGGACCGCGACGGTGACGCCCTCGCTGCGCCCGGTGGCCGGGGTCCAGGCGGTGGCCGCCTCGGCGTCATCGGCGCGTACGCACCACACCCGCCGCTCCTCGGCCTCCTGGGAGGCGGCCGCGTTGGCCTCGGGGTCGTCGGTGGAGATCAGCGCGTACCAGGCCTCGGCGAGGTCGCCGGCCCGGTAGCGGCGGCGCTCCCAGCGGACCTCGCCGGCGTCGGCCATCGCCTCGACGGAGGGGGTGGCGGACGGGGAGATGAGCACGACGTCCGCGCCCGCGGCGACCAGCGAGGGGAGGCGGCGCTGGGCGACCTGCCCACCTCCCAGGACGACCACCCGGCGGCCGGACAGCCGCAGTCCGACGGGGTAGGCAGCGTGTTCGGCGACGTGCTCGGCCATGGCGGTGCGGCTCCTTGTGCGGATGGTGCGAGTTCGAGACCGGATCGGTCGCTGCGGCTCTGGAGCGGCTGATCAGGGAGATACGACCCTCGGGGGTACGGCCCCGGCCCACAGCCTAGGGGGCTGCGGGCCGGGGGTCATGCGGGGCGGCCGCGTTCCGGCCGCACCGCATCAGCTCTTCTCCGTCACTCCGGCGGAGTCGAAGGTGGCGACCTCGTGCATGGCGCGGGCCGCGCTCTGCACGACGGGGAGGGCGAGCAGGGCGCCGGTGCCCTCACCGAGGCGCAGGTCGAGGTCGATGAGCGGGCGCAGGCCGAGCTTGTTGAGGGCCGCGACGTGGCCGGGCTCGGCGCTGCGGTGACCGGCGATGCAGGCGGCCAGCGCCTCGGGGGCGATGGCGCGGGCCACCAGGGCGGCGGCGCCGGCGCTGACGCCGTCGAGGATCACCGGTGTGCGCAGCGAGGCGCCGCCGAGGATCAGGCCGACCAGGGCCGCGTGCTCCAGGCCGCCGACCGCGGAGAGCACGCCGACCGGGTCGGCCGGATCGGGCTGGTGGAGTTCCAGCGCGCGGCGGACCACATCGACCTTGCGGGCGTGCGTCTCGTCGTTGATGCCGGTGCCGCGGCCGGTGACCTCGGCCGGGTCGACGCCGGTGTAGACGGCGATCAGCGCGGCGGAGGTGGTGGTGTTGGCGATGCCCATCTCGCCCGTGAGCAGTGCCTTGTTGCCGGCCGCGACGAGGTCGCGGGCGGTCTCGATGCCCACCTCGATGGCCTTGAGGACCTCGTCCTGGGTCAGCGCGGGACCCTGGGTGAAGTCGGCGGTGCCGGCCCGGACCTTGCGGGGCAGCAGGCCGGGCGTGGCGGGCAGTTCGCTCGCCACGCCGACGTCCACGACGCACACCTCGGCGCCGACCTGGTTGGCGAAGGCGTTGCAGACCGCGCCGCCGCCCAGGAAGTTGGCGACCATCTGGCCGGTGACCTCCTGCGGCCAGGGGGTGACGCCCTGGGCGTGCACGCCGTGGTCGCCGGCGAAGATCGCCACGGCGGCCGGCTCCGGGATCGGCGGCGGGCACTTGCGGGACAGGCCGCACAGCTGCGCCGAGATGATCTCCAGCATGCCCAGCGCGCCGGCGGGCTTGGTCATCCGCTTCTGGCGCTCCCAGGCCTCGCCGAGCGCCTTGGCGTCCAGCGGGCGGATGCCCTGGAGGGTCTCCTGGAGGAGGTCGTGCGGGTGCTCGCCGGGCAGTGCGCGGCGGCCGTAGGTCTCCTCGTGGACGACCCAGGACAGCGGACGGCGCTTCGACCAGCCGGCCTGCAGCAGTTCGGGCTCCTCGGGGAACTCGTCGACGTAGCCGACGCACAGGTAGGCGACGACTTCGAGGTGCTCGGGCAGGCCCAGTTCGCGGACCATCTCGCGCTCGTCGAAGAAGCTGACCCAGCCGACGCCCAGGCCCTCGGCGCGGGCGGCGAGCCAGAGGTTCTCCACGGCGAGCGCGGAGGAGTACGGGGCCATCTGCGGCTGGGTGTGCCGGCCGAGGGTGTGCCGGCCGCCGCGGGTGGAGTCGGCGGTGACGACGATGTTCACCGGCGTTTCGAGGATCGCCTCGATCTTGAGCTCGCGGAACTGCTTGGCGCGCGCCTTGGGCAGCGACTTGGCGTACGCGTCGCGCTGCTGCATGGCGAGCTGGTGCATCTTCTCGCGGGTCTCGGCGGACCGGATGACGACGAAGTCCCAGGGCTGGGAGTGGCCGACGCTGGGGGCGGTGTGGGCCGCCTCCAGGACGCGCAGCAGGACCTCGTTGGGGATCGGGTCGCTGCGGAAGCCGTTGCGGATGTCGCGGCGTTCGCGCATCACGCGGTGGACGGCGGCGCGCTCGGAGTCGTCGTAGCCGGCGGCCGGGGGGCCGGCCGGGGCCTCTTCCGCCTCGGGGGCGCCGTCGGTGGCGTCGGTCTCCGGGGCGGCGGGGTGCTCGTCGGCGGCCTGCGGCTGCTCGGCCGCCTGGGCCGCGTCGGGCTCCTGCGGCTGGTCCTCGTCCGCGCCCTCACCGCGCTGGAGGAGTGCTTCGGCGTCCTGCTGGTGGGGGGCGTCGGCGAGGGCCTCGGCGGGCACCTCTGCGGCGGCCGGGGTCCCGGTGGGGGCCTGGGCCTGCGGAACGGTGTCGTCCGCGGCGGCCTGCGGCTGCTGCCCGGGGGCCTGCGGCTGCTCGTCGGCGGACTGCTCGGCGGTGGCCTGGGCCGGGATGTGGACGATGCCGGGCCGGGCCGCGGCGGCGGGCTCGGCGGGGGCGTCGGCCGGGGTGGCGGGCTGCTCGCCGGCGGGCTGCGGCTGCTCGGGCGCCGGGGCGGGGTCCGCTGCCTGGGCCGGCGTTGCCGCCTCCGCCGCCTCGTCCGTCGCTGCGGTCGCTTCGTCCGTTGCTGCCGGGGCTTCGGCCTCTGCCGTGGCTGCTTGCTCGGCGGGCGCGTGGTCCGGCGTCATGGTGAGCTCCGGCGTCGGGGCTGCCTCGGGAGTCACTGCTTCCTCGACAGTCACTGTGGCCTCCGCCTCAGCGGTCACTGCGGCCTCGGGGGTCGCATCGGCGGGGGTGTCCGGCGTGGCGTCCACGGTGGGCGCTGCGGCCTCGGCGGCCGGGGTCGCCTCGCCCTCGGGGGCGTCCGTGGCGGCAGGGGCTGCCGAGGTGTCCGGGGTGACCGGGGTGACCGCTTCGGGCGGCTCTATGACGGTCTGCTCCTGCTCGACGGGGGTGACCACCTGCTCGACGGGTGCGCCGTCCTCGGCACCGGGCAGGGCCACGGGGCCCTGCGGCGCCGCGACGGCCTCGGGGGCGACGGCCTCCGGAGCGACGGCCTCGGGCTGCGGCCGGGGGGCGGCGTCGGCCGCGACGTTCCCCTCCGCGACCTCGGCCACACCCTGCTCAGACACGTCCTGAATGCCCTGAGCATCCTGAACGTGCGGTACGGGCATTTCCTGGGCGGCGGGAGAGTCCTGGACCGGAGCCTCCTGGGCCGAAGCGTCCGGCGTCCGTACGTCCGGAGTCTGCGGGGTCGGCTGCCCGGTCGGCTGCTCGGCCGCCGGGGCCTCGACGGCCTCGGCCGGTACGGGCTCCGCCGGGGCGACTGCCGGGCCGTCCACGGCCGCTGCCGCCTCCTCGACGACGCCCTCCGCGGGCTGCACCACCGGCTGGGACTGGGCCTGCGGCTGCACCACGGGCTGCTGGTCGGCGGGCTGCTGCTGTTCTGCGGGCAGTTCGCGGTCCTGGGCCACGGGCTGCGCGACCGGCTGTGCGGCCTCGTCCGCCGGTGCGGCGACCGGCTCCGCGGGCGCGGCCGTTTCCGCCGCCGGTGCCGCGTCGACAACCGGGGCCGCCTCCACGGCCGTTGCGGCCTCCGCGACGGGCGACAGCTGATCGGCCACCGACACCTGGTCGGCCGCCGGCATCTGCTCGGCCACCGGTGCCTGCTCGGCGATCACGGCCGGTTCCGGGGCCGGCACCGGCTGGGGCGCGGGGGCCGGGGCGGCCTGGGCCGGGGCGTCGTTCCAGGCCGGCATCTGGGCCGGGATCTCGCCGAGCTGCGGGCCGGGCAACGGGCCCTGGCCGGCGGCCCCGTAGGTCTGCTCGGGGGACAACTGCCCACCGTAGGACTGGCCGCCGTACATCGGCTCGGCGTACGGCACCGCCTCGGGCTGCGGCTGCGGTTCGGCGTACGCCTGCGCCGGGGCCGGCTGGGCGTCCTGGGGTGCGCCGGGGGCCTGCTGTACGGGCGCGGCGGCGTCGAAGTATTCGGGGGTGCCGGCGGACGGGGCGGCGTGCCGGGCGGGGGCGGGGGCGTCGGCGGGGCCGCGGTCGGCGAGCGAGCGGACCACTCCGCCGGTCGCGTCGGGCACCGGCGGGCCCATGTGCAGCGGACGGCGGCTGGGCGCGGCCGCGCGGGCCCGGTCCGGCTGCTGGGGAGCGGCGGGCTGCGGGATGCGGACCGCGCTCAGGTCGACGGAGCCGGAATCCCGGCCGCCGCTCTCGTGGTCGCCGGCCTGCGGGGGCATCGGCTCGTAGCCGGCGGCCCCCTGGGCGGCGTCGAACGGCACACCGTGCTGCGGCTGCTGCGCCGCGCCCTGGTGGGCCTCGTGCGGCAGCGGCTGGGTCGCGGACTGCTCGCTCCAGGCGCCCTGGGCGCCCGGCATGAGCAGCAGGTCGTCGTCCTCGACGCCGGGGTCGGCCTGGTCGAGGTAGGGGTAGTCGCCCTGAGGGGTCACCATGCCCGGCAGCTCCGTGGGTCCGGCGTCGGCAGGGGACGGAGCGGCCGCCGGCTGCGGCTGCCCGGGATGTCCGCCTGCGTTCTCCGGCTGTCCCTCGCCCGGGACCTGGCCGGTGTCGGTCATGCGTACCCCTCGCCCATTGGTAGTGCTCCTTCCAACCGCTCGTGCGACACGCTCGACCGGGGCGCCCCGACGCCCCGATAGCTAGAACGAGCGAGCACGCCTCGCGGCACGTCCACGCTCAGAGCTTCATATTCGTCCAAAACCACGGCATTTTCCGGATATTGGCGTACGAAGCCGAACGTGGAACGGCGGCGCAACGATCCGCCAGCCTACCTCGCGCGGGTTGCCTTCCTGGTCACGGGTGAGGAACGCGATACCCGCTGAGCAAAAACACCACGGACCGCTCGCGTTCGACCCAGACGGAGGTGTCCAGGTCCACGGACTGCAACAGGGCGCACTCGACGTCGTACCCGCCGTCCGCCAGTGCCCGGCCGAGCAGCTCGGCCTCGTCGCGGGTGGCGGCGTGGGTGACGATCCGTTCGGGACGGCGGGCCGCGCAGGCGGTGACGACCTCCGCTCCCCCGCCGCCGATCCGTACCACGTCGGGTTCGGGCAGGTCCTCCAGGATCTGCGGCGCCCGCCCGTGCACGACCTGGAGTTGGACGCCGTGCCGGCGGGCGACGGCGGCGGTGCGCCCGCAGGCGTCCGGGTCGGCGTCGACCGCGATGACCGCGGCGCCGAACCGTGCGGCCTCGACGGCGGCGGCTCCGCTGCCGGCGCCGATGTCCCAGACCAGGTCGCCCACCCGCGGGCCGAGACGGGCGAGTTGGGCGGTGCGCAGCTGGACCGTTTCGCCCTCGGCGAGGGCGCCGCCGTAGGCGCGGTTGGGCAGTCCCCAGCCGCGCGGTCCGGTCGGGTGGCCGACCTCGTGGCCGGCGATCCAGCCGGTGCCCTGGGCCGCCGCGCCGCCCGGTGAACCGCCGACGACGATGACGACGTTGGGGTCGCGCCAGACGTGGTCGGCGGCCTTGTCGGAGGTGAGGACGGTCACCTGCTCGCGTTCGGTGCCCAGTTCCTCGCAGATGACGAAGGTGCGGTGGACGCCGCCGAGCAGCAGGGCGAGTTCGGCGGGGCCGGCGCCGGGCGAGGTGAGCACCGCGACCTTGGTGTGGGCGCGGCAGACGTTGACCGCGCGGCGCAGGTCGCGGCTGTGGGCCACCACGATCTGGGCGTCGTCCCAGGGCATGCCGGCCCGGGCGAAGGCGGCCGCGACGGAGGAGACGGCCGGGACGACCTCGACCTCCAGGCCGTGCTCGGGGGCCCGCAGGGTGCGGACGACGCCGAAGAAGCCGGGGTCGCCGTCGGCGAGGACGACGGCGGTGCCGCGGTGCTGGGCGATCCGGCGGGCGGCCAGGGTGACGCTGCCGAGCCGGATCCGTTCGGCGTGCGGCGGCACTTCGGGCAGTGCGAGGTGGTGGGCGGCACCGGCCACCAGTGTGGCGGCGCCGAGGGCGGAGCGGGCGGCGGCGGTCAGCGGAGAGCCGTCCCATCCGATCACCGTGACCCGGTCGGCCATGCTCGTCAGTCTCCTGGGGCTGCTGGGGGTACGCGGGCGGGGGCGGCCGCGGGGTGGCCGCGGGCCGGTGGCGCGCCACTGTGGTGCGCCGGACGCGGGTCCGCGCTGGTCGCGCGGGTGCGCGGCAGGCCGAGGGTACCCCGAGAGGTACGGACCTGGGCGCGGGCGTGGGTCAGTTCCACTCGGGGTAGGTGAATCCGTTCGCGTCGGCCATGCGGCCGGGGACCCCGTCGAGGTCCTCGGGCAGCAGGCTCCAGACGATCAGATCGGTGCGGATGTCCGTCCAGCCGCCGTCCTCCGTGCGGCTGCGGGCTATCCAGGCGTTGCGCAGGACGCCCTCGCTGATGCAGCCGATCTTCTGGGCGACCTGCTGGGAGGCGGTGTTGTCGGCGGCGGTGCGCAGTTCGAGGCGTTCGAACTTCTGGTCGTGGAAGAGCCATTGCGCGAGGGCGAGGACGGATTCCGAGGCGTAGCCCTCGCCGCGGGCCCAGTGGGCGGTGACGTAGCCGATCTCGGTGGAGCGGATGCGCCAGTCGGTGTGGTCGAGGTGGACGGTGCCGACCAGGCGCTGGGTGAGGAATTCGGTGACGGCGAGGGCGAGGCCGCGGCCGGTGGTGCGGAGCGCGTCGGCCTTGCCGGTGGCCCAGGCGCGGGCCTCGGCGGTGGTGTACGGGTGCGGGAGCGCGGTCCAGGCGGTGACCAGCTCGTCGGTCATCATCTCGGCGAGGGCGGGGATGTCGGCCTCTTCGAAGGGGCGCAGCACCAGCCGGTCCGTGCTGAGGGAGATGTCCGGAAAGGTGGATGTCATGCCGCTGCTCCAACGCCGTTGACCGTGGGTGCTCCGGGACGTCGCGGGATGGTTCAGCGCGAGGTCACGGGCCGTCTGACCGTCTTGAATGCACCAGCATGCAGCATGGGCCGGTGGGTGTGCCACGCGCCCGTGCCCCGGCCGCGCGGGGTGCGCTGCCGGGGCCCGGGTGGTGGCCGTCGGGGGTCAGGCCTTGGCGGGACCGAAGGCGGGGATGACCGAGCCGTCCTTGTACTTGTCCTCGATGAACTTCTTGACCTCGGGGGAGTTCAGGAGCTTGGCCAGCTTCTTGATCCGCGGGTCGTTCTCGTTGCCCTTCTTGACGGCGAGGAAGTTGGCGTAGGGGTTGTCCTTGGCCTTCTCCAGCGCGAGGGCGTCCTTGGAGGGCTTGAGGTGGGCGCCGATGGCGAAGTTGCCGTTGATGACGGCGGCGTCGACGTCGTCGATGCGCGGCGCGGTCTGGGCGGCCTCCAGCTCGGTGATCTTGACGCCCTTGTCGTCCTTGACGTCGGTGAGCTTGGCGTCGGCGCCGACGCCGGGCTTGAGGGTGATCACGCCGTTGTCGGCGAGCAGCTTGAGCGCGCGGCCCTCGTTGGACGGGTCGTTGGGGACCGAGACGGTCGAGCCGGCCTTGAGGTCGGAGAGCTTGTGGATCTTCTTGGAGTACAGGCCGAGGGGCTCGATGAGCACGTTCTGGACCGGCACGATGTGGGTGCCGTTCTCCTTGTTGAAGGTGTCCAGGAAGGGCTTGTGCTGGAAGAAGTTGGCGTCGACCTGGCCGTCGTCGGTGACCTTGTTGGGGATCTTGTAGTCGTTGAACGGCTTGACGACGAGCTTGAGGCCCTCCTCGGCCGCCAGCTTGTTCTTGACGAAGTCGAGGATGGTGGCGTGCGGGGTGGGGCTCGCGGCGACGACGAGGGGGGCGTTCTTGTCGCTCTTGTCGCTGCTGGCGGTGGTGTCGGAGGGCGCGGAGCAGGCGCTCGCGCCCAGGGCGACGGCGGAAGCGGCGGCGACGGCCACGGTGATCTTGACGGTGTTGCGCACGAAGAGTGCCTCTTTCTTGTTCCCACACGGAGTGTCCGTGTGCTGTCCGCCCGGCAAAGGGTCCGGGCTCTCGGGTGGTGCGGGTGACGCGGGTGGTTCGTGGGGTCAGGCGGCCTCGGTGACGGCCGCCGGCTCCTCGGTGCGGGCGCGGCGCAGGCCGACGCGTACGGGCGAGGAGGGGCGGGTGCCGCGACCGGCGAGCCGGCGGACGATCAGGTCACCGAGCAGCTGGACGAGGGTGACCAGGACGATCAGCTCGACGACGGTGGTGATCATCAGGGCGGTCTCGTACTGCTGGTAGCCGTAGGTGTAGGCGAGGTTGCCCAGTCCGCCGCCGCCGACCGCACCGGCGATCGCGGAGTAGCCGATCAGCGTGATGACGGTGGTGGTGACGGCCGCGACCAGCGCGGGCAGCGCCTGCGGCAGCAGCACCTTGAAGATGATGGTCCAGGTGCCGCCGCCCATCGCCTGGGCGGCCTCCACCAGGCCGTGGTCGACCTCGCGCAGCGCGGCCTCGACGAGGCGGGCGAAGAACGGTATGGCGGCGATGGCGAGCGGGACGACCGCGCCGGTGGGGCCGATGGAGACGCCGACGACGAGCCGGGTGAAGGGGATCAGCACGACGATGAGGATCAGGAACGGGAAGGACCGTCCGATGTTCACGATCGCGCCGAGGACCTTGTTCACCACGACGTTCTGCAGCAGGGCGCCGCGGTCGGTCAGATGCAGCAGCACGCCGGCCGGGATGCCGAAGAGCACCGCGTAGAACGTCGACCACCACACCATGAAGAGGGTGTCGAGCGTGTTGTCGTAGAGCAGCGGCTGCATCTCGGTCCAGCTCACTTGGCACCTTCCTTGAGGAGCGGGGCGGCGGCGGGCGCCGGGACGGCCACGGCGGCGGTGTCGGGGGCGAGGTCGGCCACGTCGGCGACGTCGACCTGGAGGCCCTGCTCGCGCAGGAAGCCGATCGGGACGACGTTCTCCTCGAAGCGGCCGGGCAGTTCGATCCGCATCCGGCCGATCTGCTTGCCGCCGACGGTGTCCATGGCGGCGCCGAGGATCGAGATGTCGACGTTGTAGGTGCGCGCCAGCTCGGAGATCACCGGGCGGGTGGCGGCCGAGCCGTGGAAGGTGACGTCGACGACGGTGCGGTCGTCGCCCGAGGGCTCGCCGCCGACCGGGAAGAGCTCGCGGGCGAGCTCGGAGCCGGGGGTGGCGAGCAGTTCGGCGACGGTGCCCTGCTCGACGACGCGGCCGTTCTTCATCAGCGCGGCCGAGTCGCAGATGGTCTTGACGACGTCCATCTCGTGCGTGATGAGGACGATGGTCAGGCCGAGTTGGCGGTTGAGGTCGCGCAGCAGCGTCAGGATGGAGCGGGTGGTCTCCGGGTCGAGGGCGCTGGTGGCCTCGTCGGAGAGCAGCACCTTGGGGTCGCCGGCCAGGGCGCGGGCGATGCCGACGCGCTGCTTCTGGCCGCCGGAGAGCTGGGCGGGGTAGGCCTTGGCCTTGTCGGCGAGGCCGACCAGGTCCAGCAGTTCCAGGGCCTTGCGGGAGCGTTCGCGGCGGTCGACCTTGAGGATCTCCAGCGGCAGTTCGACGTTGTCCTGGACGGTGCGCGAGGACAGCAGGTTGAAGTGCTGGAAGACCATGCCGATGTGGCTGCGGGCGGCGCGCAGTGCGGCGCCGGCGCGCTGGCCCCGCCCGGCGAGGGCGGTGAGGTCCTGGCCGGCGACGGTGACCGTGCCGGAGGTGGGTCGCTCCAGGAGGTTGAGGCAGCGGATGAGGGTGGACTTGCCGGCGCCGCTCTGGCCGATGACGCCGTACACCTCGCCCTCGCGGACGTGCAGGTCGACGCCGTCCAGGGCGGTGACGTCGCGGTCTCCTGAACGGTAGACCTTGGTCAGGCCCGTTGTGGTGATCACAGGGAATTCCGTCACTGTCGAGTGCTCGGCGGGGTCGCCGCCGGGCACGGGGCATTCTTGCGAGTGCGGCAGGGGGGAACGGGAGCGGTGGCGGGCGCGGGGCCCGGCTCCTGGTTCCGGTGACGCGGGGCGGCCGGCGCGGTCGGGGACCGGTGCACGGCATGGGTCTCGCTTCGGGGCGCGAGGCTCAGGCGGGGGCCCTCAGCGGTCACACATTCGACACATGCAACGAGCACCGGGCGTCAGGTTCGCCTCGGTCGCAGGGGTGCGGTTGCTCGTCGTGGTCATGGCGGCAAGTAAACCAGACGGCTGTGCGGGCCGATCAAACCTGTCCGGATTGCGGACAGGACCGACCGGCCCGTGGACAGCGCCTCATCCGGCCAGGGTGATCTCCATCGTCCCGTCCGTGGCCTGCGCGGATACCGCCGACAGATCGGGGACGACGACATCGGCGAGGAGCTCGGCGGCCGGGTGGGTTGTGGTCAACGCCACGGTGGTCATGCCGGCCGCGCGGCCCGCCGCCAGCCCGGCCGGGGCGTCCTCGAAGACGACGCAGCGGGCCGGGTCCACGCCGAGCCGGCGGGCGGCCAGCAGGAACGGCTCCGGGTCGGGCTTGCCGCGGGTGATGTCGTCGGCGGCTATCAGCTTCTTCGGCCGGATGCCGACCTCGCCGAGGCGGGCCTCGGCGAGCCGCCGGGTGGCGGAGGTGACCACCGCCCACCGCTCGGCGGGCAGGCCGTCCAGCAGGGCGCGGGTGCCGGGCAGCAGCGTCACTCCCCCGGCGACGTCCTCGACCTCCAGCTGTTCGATCCGCGCCAGCGCGCCGGGCACCTTGCCGGCCGGGAGCAGGTCGGCGGCGATCTCGGCCGCCGGGCGGCCGTGCAGCTCGACCCCGGCGAAGTCCTCGGGGGCGATGCCGTACTCCTGGGCCCAGCGGGTCCAGCAGCGGTGGACGGAGTCGAGGGTGGAGATCAGGGTGCCGTCGTTGTCGAAGAGGAGCGCGTCCGCGTGGATCTTCATGGGGACCGAGCGTATGTGCGGTCCAGGGGCGGGCGCATCGGGCTTTTCGGCCCGTAATAGGGTCTCGGCATGCTTGATGCCCTGACGGTCGCGATCGGCGTGGCCGCGCTCGCGCTCGCCGCCTGGTGCGGTTTCGCCGCCTACCGGGACCAGCGGACCATGGACTGGCACTTCATCGGTATGGCCGTGGTGTCGCTGCTCGCCGTGGTGCAGCTGGTCGTCGGCATCGTCCAGCTGGCGCGCGGCGAGCAGCCCGCGCAGGGCACGACGATCTTCGTGGCGTATCTGCTCGGCGCGTTCGCGTGTGTTCCCGCCGCGGGCTTCATGTCCCTTGCGGAGCGCAGCCGTTGGGGCTCGCTGACGGTGTCCGCCGGCGGCGTGGTGCTGGCCGTGCTCGAGGTGCGCCTGTTCGACATCTGGGGAGGCTGACATGACGGCATCCGGGGAAGCCGAGGTGACGGCGACCGACCGCACCGCCGGGGAGGGGGCGCCGGGCACCCGCCGGAAGCTGATCAGCGGCCCCGGGATCCTGCTGGTCTGGCTGTACGGCGTGATGGTCGTCGGAGCCGTGTCGCGCTCCGCCTTCCAGATCGCCACGGACTTCGACCGGGCCCCGCTGGCGTACGCGCTCTCCGCGCTCGCCGGGCTGGTCTACGGCTTCATCACCTACTCGCTGGTCCGCGGCGGCGACCGGGCCCGCCGGGCGGCGCTGGTGTGCTGTGCGGCGGAGCTGGTGGGCGTGCTGACCGTGGGCACCTGGACGCTGGTGGAGCCGTCGGCGTTCCCCGACGCCACGGTCTGGTCGGACTACGGCATGGGCTACCTCTTCATCCCGGTCCTGCTGCCGGTCACCGGGATGCTGTGGCTGCGCCGGGCGCGCACGGCGTAACGGCCGCCTTCCGGCAGGGACGGCACGAACGGCCGGCCGGCGGTGGACGGGCCCGCCCCCACGCGGGCCCGTTCCCCTTCCGAGCCGCTACGCCTGGGCCACGAACTCCTCGGCCGCGGCCTCCTTCTCCAGCGTGACCAGGCTCAGCCGCCGGCTGAGCTGCTCGGTACCCACGGGCGCGTAGCCGTGGCTGCGGTACAGCCGGAGATTGCCCTCGCTGCGGTGGCCGGTGAAGAGGCGGAAACGGGTGGCCGAGCGCTCCTCGGCCAGCCGCTGCTCGACCGCGGCCAGCAGCCGGCCGCCGAGGCCGTGCCGCTGGAGCCGGGGGTGCACGATGAGCTTGGCTATCGCCGCGGTGCCGGCCGCGTCGACGGTGCCGCGCACGGATCCGACCACCTCGTCGCCCAGCCGGGCCACCAGCACGCAACCCTCGCTCAGTTCGGCGCGCAGTGCGGCCAGCGTCTGGGTGAGCGGCTCGATGCCGTAGTCGTCGTACAGCGCGGCCTCCGACTGGTAACAGAGGTACTGCAGTTTGAGGATCTGCTCGGCGTCCTCGTCGGTCGCCGCAGAGATGGTCACGCTCGTGCCCATGCGCGTATGCCTCCCCTTATTCGGTTGGCCCGGGCGCGCGAGGGTGAGAGGGGTGTGCGCCCGGACGTGGTGCCCTGACTTCCGGACTCCCCGGAATGTGGCGGCGGCAATCGCCGCCGGGAGCATTCTGCGCAGGCAATTGGGGCAAGCGGAACGGACCGGCACCGAGCTCTTCTGTGACATTCCCAACTCAGATGAGAGTTCGGGGGAGGTCAGGGGCCCGGTGCCGGGCGGTGGCGGGCGGCCGGTCAGCCCGTGCGGAACTCGGCGGCGGCCAGTAGCGCGGTGTCCGGGTTGTCGGAGAACAGCCCGTCGATGCCGGTGCCGAGGTACGCCTTGAAGACGCCGAGGGAGTCGCCGTAGGCGTCGGGGTCGGTGCCGCGGCGGTAGTCGGCGGGCAGGAACGTGTTCTCGTTACGGACCGTGTACGGGTGCAGGACCAGCCCGGCGGCGTGCGCGTCCTTGACGACGGAGGTGGGCGTGCCGAGCTTGCCGTCCTTGTCCCGCGGGATGATCACGGTCAGGTCCGGGCCGATGCCCTCGGCGAAGCCGGCGATCCACTTCAGACCCTCGGGCGTGACCAGGTCGGCGACGGTGCGCGGGTCGCCCGCCTCGGTGAAGTCCCAGGGGCGGTCCTTGAGCGTGCCCAGCAGGACCACCTTGGGGCAGTCGACGAGCTCGCCGAGGCGCCGGATGCTGCTGGGCTCGAAGGACTGCAGGAAGTTCGGGGAGTTGCGGCGGTGCCGGCCGTGGGCGCGCAGGGCCTTGGCGAGGCGCTCCTCCAGGCCGAGGCCGAGCTTGCGGAAGTAGGTGGGGTGCTTGGTCTCGATGTGCAGCCAGACCCGGCGGCCCCGCTTGCGGCCCTCCCGCTCGGCCCACTGCAGGACCTCCTCGAAGGTGGGCACCTGCCACCGGCCGTCGTAGAGGGTGTTGTGCTGGCGGGTGCCCGGTATGCGCTCCTTGGCGCGCAGGGTCTTGAGTTCGGCGAGCGTGAAGTCCTCGGTGAACCACCCGGTCAGCTGCTGGCCGTCGACGGTCTTGGTGGTCCTGCGGTCGGCGAACTCCGGGTGCGCGGAGACGTCGGTGGTGGCGGTGATGTCGTTCTCGTGCCGGCAGACCAGATGGCCGTCCTTGGTGGGCACGAGGTCCTGCTCGATGACGTCCGCGCCCATGTCGAGGGCGAGTTGGTAGGAGCCGAAGGTGTGCTCGGGGCGGTAGCCGCTGGCGCCGCGGTGGCCGACGATCAGCGGGACCGGCAGTTCCCGGCCCGCGGTGCCGGGCCCGGCGGCGCTCGCCTGCCCGGCCCCGCCGAACACCGCCGCCCCCGCGCCGAGGGCCGCCGCCCCCAGCACCGTCCGCCGTCCCGGCTGCTGCCGCTTCTGCATACCCACGCTCCTTGTTGTGCGTCGTATCGTGCGTTCCGGGCGCTTCAGTACTTCCGGGTGCTTCCGGGCGCTTTCCGGGTGTTTTCCGGTCCGCGCCGAGGCGTGTTGCAAGGGCGCCCACGGAACCGGGCCGATCGTAGGCACGGACGGGTCATGCCGGGGAGACGCACGACGACTTCGGGGGGAACATGGTGGTAACACACGTCAACCGTGAGTCAACTGTGCGTATCGACCTCATGAACCCGATGTGCGCGCGGGAATGACCCGCGAGTATCGTCCTGGGCTGCAGAGTTCTGCGCCCGCTTGACCCTGACCGGCCAGCCACGACCCGGAGGACCCGTTGTCCCGCATTGTGCTCAAGGCGATTCTCGGATTCGTCATGCGTGTCCTTTACCGCCCGAAGGTCGAGGGTATGGAGCGCATTCCGGCGACCGGACCGGTGATCCTGGCCGGCAACCACGTCACCTTCGTCGACTCGCTGTTCCTCAGCCTGGTGGTCAAACGGCCGGTGTACTTCATCGGCAAGGACGAGTACGTCACCGGCACCGGCATCAAGGGCCGGCTGATGGCGTGGTTCTTCACCAGCGCCGGCATGATCCCGGTGGACCGGGACGGCGGCCACGGCGGGGTGGCGGCCCTGATGACCGGCCGCCGGGTCCTGGAGGAGGGCAAGGCGTTCGGCATCTACCCCGAGGGCACCCGCTCCCCCGACGGCCGTCTCTACCGCGGCCGTACCGGTATCGCCCGGCTCGCCCTGATGACCGGCGCGCCCGTCGTCCCGTTCGCGATGATCGGCACGGACAAGGTGCAGCCCGGCGGCAAGGGCCGGCCGCGGATCGCCCCGGTCACCATCCGCTTCGGCGAGGCGCTGGACTTCTCCCGGTACGACGGGATGGACCGCGACCGCTATGTCCTGCGGGCCGTCACCGACGAGGTGATGAGCGAGGTCATGGAGCTGTCCGGCCAGGAGTACGTCGACATCTACGCCACCAAGGCCAGGGCCGCTGCCTGAGCCGACGCCTCCGACACGACGGTCACCGGGCCCCGTCCGCAGCTGCGGGCGGGGCCCGTGGTGTGTCAGCAGGGCACCCGGAAGCCGCCGGGGGCGCGCTGGCCCTCGGCGCCGCCGGTCAGCGCGGTGCGCAGCGCCGCCTCGGGGCGCGGCACCACACTGCCGTCCTGGAGCAGTTGCTGGCGCTGGGTGACGGTGCCGGTGCGGGCGCCGCGTGCGTCGGCGTTCTTGACCGCGACCCGGTTGAGCGGGGCGGGCACCAGCCGCTTGCGGGTCCGTACGAAGGCGATGAAGCTCTCGAAGTCGCGGGTGTGCCGCACGGGTGCGGTGAAGCCGGTGAAGGCGCTGAAACCGTCCTGGTTGATGAGGGTGTAGGAGGGCGCGGCGAGGCGGTAGCTGCGCTCGAGGTCGAGGGCGGTGCCGTCGATGAGGACGTCGGCGGGGTCCACCCGGCGGCCGACCCTGCCGGCGGCGTCGAAGGTGTAGCGGACGTTGGCGGAGACGGCGAGGGGTGAGAAGCCGAGGCCGCCGCCGGGGGTCGGCGCCCACTGTTCCTCCAGGGCGTCGTGGATCTGCCGGCCGGTGACGGTGACGGTGACGATCGGGTCGCCGAAGCCGACCGCGTTCCAGGCCTGGGCGAAGGTGACGGTGCCGTCCGCCTCCTCGTCACGGATCAGGTCCCCGGCGATCACGGCCTGGCCGACGCGCGGGGCGACCGCGATGACCGCGAGGTCGGCGGGGGTGTCAGGGTGCTCGGCCGGGTCGGCCATCGGGCCGGGCGGCTGCCGGCCGGCCCACAGGGCCCAGTCGGCGACGAGGTTGCCCATGGTGGACTCCCCCAGCGCGTTGCGGCGCCGGGTGAAGGAGGCGGTCTGGGTGCCGATCTTGGTGCGGGCCCGCCGGCTGCCGTAGCCGGCCCAGTAGGAGGCGATGGACCGCAGGTCCGGGTCGGGCGCCACATCGCGGGTGTTGGGGTGGTTGACGGAGGTGGTCAGCTCCCGGACGACGGCCCCGGTGTCCGGGTCGAGACGCAGATTGATCTCGTTGATGATCTGGCCGTAGCAGCCGGCCTCGACGAAGGGGCGGGGCTCGCCGTCGGGGTCGGGCAGCATCATGGTGAAGGCGCAGTGCCAGTGGCCGGTGACGATGGCGTCGATGTCCGGCGAGGCGCGCAGCGCCAGTTCGTAGGCCGGTCCGGAGGGGTTCTTGCCGCTGGAGAAGTCGCTGCCGGCCACCGCGCCGTCGTGCATGCTCAGCACGATCGCGTTGACGCCGCGTGACTTCAGCTCGGCGGCGCAGCGGTTGGCGGTCTCCAGCTCGTCCAGGGTGCGCAGGCCGGGCTGGTAGGAGCCGGGGAAGGACTCGGTGCCGATGGCGGTCAGATGGATGAAGCCGATCGGCAGCCGGCGCCCGCGGCCGGCGTCCACGTGCACGATGTTGTACGGCGGAAGGACGCGTTCGCCGGTGGCGTTCCACACCATGTTGGCGCTGTAGTACGGGAAGTCCGCGCCGCGGAAGCGGCGTCCGGTGGAGTCCTTGAAGTCGTCGTCGCGCCCGGCGGTCGGGAAGGCGTCGCCGTCCTCCATGTGCGAGGTCAGGAAGCGCGCGGACTTGTCGAATTCGTGGTTCCCGGCGGAGGCGAAGTCCAGGCCCATGGCGTTGAGCGCCTCGATGGTGGGCTCGTCGGCGAAGGCGGCGGCGTCGAACTCCCAGCCGGAGAAGAGGTCGCCGGGGGCGAAGAAGAGCGAGTTGCGGCGGCCGTCGCGCAGCCGCTCCAGGTGGGCGGCCATGTAGGCGACGCCGCCCACGGTGTAGGTCTTCCCGCCGGCACCGGTGATGACGGAGTGGGCGCCGGGCGCGCCCTGCAGATAGCCGTGCAGGTCGGTGATGTTGAGGAGCTGGACGTCGACGTATTCGTCGGCGGTGGCCGCGTCGCGGGCGTGGCCGGTGGCGTAGGCGTTGCTTCCGATGGCGCTCGCGGTGGCCAGGGCCCCCGCGGCGGTGAAGAAGGACCGTCGTCCGATGTCGCGCACTGCGTCACTCTCCTGAGCGGGCCGTCCGTAGGGGGACGACCGGAGAGTCAAACGAGCCGCGCCTGACGGCCGGTCACCAGCGCGCGTACCGGGCGTGAACGGGCGGGGGACAGTCGCCCCCAGGGCGTGTCCCGTGGATCATCGCGGGTGCGGGGCGGGGTGATCCATCAGACACGCCCTGGGGCGGGGGTGCGACCGCCGTCCGGCGGAGCGGAGGGGCGTGCGGCGGGGTTACCGGCTGTCGGCGAGTTCCTGGCCGCGGAGCAGGAACCAGGCGGCGACCGCCGCGGCGAGCAGTACGCCGGAGGCGACCGCGGCCGCGGCGTCCACGCCGCCCACGAAGGAGTGCTGAGCCGCCCTCATCAGGGCCGCGCCCTGGTGGGAGGGGAGCTGGACGGCGGTCTCGACGGCGCCGCCGAGCGATTCCCGGGCCGCGCCGACGGCGTGCTCGGGGATGCCCGCCGGGGCGGGGAAGCCGCGGTAGATGCTGGTGACGATGGAGCCGAGCAGGGCGATGCCGAGCGCGGCGCCCAGTTCGTAGGCGGTCTCGGAGACCGCGGAGGCGGCGCCGGCCTCCTCCTTGGGGACGCTGGAGAGGATGACGTCGGCGGTGACGGTGAAGGAGAAGCCGGCGCCGACGCCGACGACGAAGAGGATGACGCACATCGCGGCGGTGCCGGTGTCGCCGTGCAGGGTGGTGCAGCCGGCCAGCGCGATCCCGACCATGGCCAGGCCGCCCGCCACCACGATCCGTACGGACAGCTTGCGGGCGACCCATCCGGCGGCGAGGCCGGCGCCCACCGCGCCGACCGCGGCCGGGAGTTCGACCAGTCCGGCGTTGAGCGGCGAGCGCAGCTGCACCATCTGGAGGAACTGGGAGAGGAAGAAGACCAGTCCGGACAGTCCGAGGATGGTCAGCAGGTCGGCGAGGACGGCGCCGGAGAAGCCCCGGTGGTGGAAGAGCTTCATGTTGAGCAGCGGGGATTCCAGGGTGAGCTGCCGGCGGACGAACACGACGAGGGCGAGGACGCCGAGGACGGCTGTCACCGCGACGTCCCAGCGGTAGCCGTCCACCGCGGCTTCCTTGATGGCGTAGACGACGCCGACGATGCCGACCAGGGTCAGCAGGACGCTGGGGATGTCCCAGGGGCCGGGGTCGGGGTTGCGGGACTCGGGGATCACCTTGGCGCCGACCACGACCAGCAGCAGCATCACCGGCAGGTTGATGAGGAAGACCGAGCCCCACCAGAAGTGGCCCAGCAGGAAGCCGCCGAGGACCGGGCCGACGGCCATGCCGGCCGAGGCCATCGCGCCCCAGATGCCGATGGCCAGGCTGCGTTCCCTGGGGTCGTGGAAGAGGTTGCGGATCAGCGCGAGGGTGGCCGGCATCAGGGTGGCGCCGGCGACGCCCTGCAGTGCCCGGGCGGCGATCATCATCTCCGGGCTGGTGGAGTAGGCGGCGAGCACCGACATCGCGCCGAACGCGACCGAGCCCATCAGCAGCAGTTTCTTGCGTCCGATGCGGTCGCCGAGGCTGCCCATGGAGACCAGCAGGCCGGCGATGACGAAGGAGTAGATGTCGCCGATCCACAGCAGTTGGGTGCCGGACGGGCGGAGGTCCTCGCTGAGGAAGGGGGTGGCGAGGCCGAGGACCGTGGCGTCGACGCCGACCAGCAGGACGGCCAGGACCAGGACGGCGAGCGCGAGCCAGCGTCCGGGGCGGGGCTGGTCGTCCACATGGGCCGAACCGGCCCGGCCTGACGCTATGGTCTCGGTCATTTCTCCATGCTCCGTCGGATGCCACCGAGCAGCAGCTCGGCGATCGAGTGGGTGAGGTCGTTGCGGGCGACCCGTCCTTCGTGGACGGCCCAGGCGCCGGCGCCGATCAGGCCGTAGAAGGCCTCGGTGAACCAGGCGGCGCTCAGGTCGAGGCGGAAGTCGCCGTCCTCCTGGCCGCGCCGGAAGAGGGCGGTGATGCGGGCGTCGAGTTCCGCCCAGCCGGCGTTGATCTCGCCGTCCTCGAAGAGCTGGTTCTCGGTGAAGAGGAACGCGAGGACGGCGGCGACCGGTTCGGCCTCCCGGATCAGCCGGCGCAGCGCGCCGGGGGCGTCGCCGTCGTCGAGCCGGGCGGTGTCCATCGCCTGCGTGAACCGGGCGATGCCGTGTTCTTCGAGCGCTCTGATCAGGGCGTCCCGTCCGGCGAAGTGCCGGTGCAGGGTGGCCCGGCTGATGCCGGCGGCCCGGGCGATCTCGTCCATCGACGTCGACGCCCGGCGGGTCAGCAGCGCGGCGGCTTCCTTGAGTACGCGTTCACGATCCACGGCCATGAGACAGAGGATAGCCGAATGAGACATTGATGTCTCACCAGAGGCATTCATGCTGCACGCACGGCGGCCCGTACCCGGATGTCCTCCGGGTACGGGCCGCCGATACGGATCCGTGCCGTTGCCTACTTCGGCTGCTTGGCCGCCGCCCACTCCTGCTGCCCCACCAGGTCGGCACGCATCTCGGCGAGCTGGACCGCCACCGCGGCGGGCGCGGTGCCCCCGCGGCCGCTGCGCGCGGCGAGCGCGCCGGGGACGTTGAGCACCTCGCGGACCTCGGGGGTCAGATGCGGCGAGATCTTGGCGAACTGCTCGTCGGTGAGCTGGTCCAGCTCGATGCCGTGCGCCTCGCACTCCTTGACGCAGCTGCCGGCGACCTCGTGCGCCACCCGGAACGGCACGCCCTGCTTGACCAGCCACTCGGCGATGTCGGTGGCGAGCGAGAACCCGGCCGGGGCCAGCTCCGCCATCCGCTCGCGGTGGACGGTCAGGGTGGCCATCATGCCGGTGAACGCCGGGAGCAGCAGCTCCAGTTGGTCGCAGGAGTCGAAGACCGGCTCCTTGTCCTCCTGCAGGTCGCGGTTGTACGCGAGCGGCAGCGCCTTGAGCGTCGCCATCAGGCCGGTCAGATTGCCGATCAGGCGGCCGGACTTGCCGCGCGCCAGCTCCGCGATGTCCGGGTTCTTCTTCTGCGGCATGATCGACGAGCCGGTGGAGAAGGCGTCGTGGAGGGTGACGAAGGAGAACTCCTTCGTGTTCCAGATGATGACCTCCTCCGCGATGCGCGAGAGGTTCACCCCGATCATCGCGGTGATGAACGCGAATTCGGCGACGAAGTCGCGGGAGGCGGTGCCGTCGATGGAGTTGCCGGCGCTGCCGCGCTCGAAGCCGAGGTCCCGGGCCACCGCCTCCGGGTCGAGCCCGAGGGACGAACCGGCCAGCGCGCCCGAGCCGTACGGCGAGACGGCGGTCCGCTCGTCCCACTGCCGCAGCCGCTCGGCGTCCCGGGACAGCGACTGCACATGCGCCAGCACGTGGTGCGCGAACAGCACCGGCTGGGCGTGCTGCAGATGCGTACGGCCCGGCATCGCCACGTCCGGGTGGGCCTCGGCCAGGCCGATCAGCGCCTCCTGGAGGTCGGCGATCAGTCCGCCGATGATCCGGGCGTGGTCGCGCAGGTACATCCGGAAGAGGGTGGCGACCTGGTCGTTGCGGGACCGGCCGGCCCGCAGCTTGCCGCCGAGGTCCGGGCCGAGCCGCTCCAGCAGCCCGCGCTCCAGGGCGGTGTGCACGTCCTCGTCGGCGACGGTTCCGGTGAACGAGCCGTCGGCGACGTCGGCTTCGAGCTGGTCGAGCCCGGCGATCATCCGCGCCAGTTCGTCGTCGCTGAGCAGCCCGGCCTTGTGCAGGACCCGGGCGTGCGCCCGCGAGCCGGCGAGGTCGTACGGCGCGAGGCGCCAGTCGAAGTGGACGGACGCCGACAGCTGGGCCAGGGCCTCGGCGGGACCGTCGGCGAACCGAGCGCCCCAGAGCCGGACGTCACCGCTGTTGCTGCTCACTGCTGCTCCTCGCAAGGGGTGGGATGTGCGGCCGCCTCCCCACCGCTGGGCGGGGAGGCGGCCGTGGTACGGAGTGTCGCCGGGCCAACGAGCCGGGCTCCGGCCGGGTCGCGTCGGGTCACGCCCGCAGTTGACGCCGCGCCGCGATCTTGCTGGACATGCCGAAGAGCTCGATGAAGCCCTTCGAGAGCGACTGGTCGAAGGTGTCGCCGGTGTCGTACGTCGCCAGGTGGAAGTCGTACAGCGACTGGTCGGACTTCCGGCCGGTGACCACGGCGCGGCCGCCGTGCAGCGTCATCCGGATGTCGCCGGACACGAACCGGTTGGCCTCGTCGACGAAGCCGTCCAGCGCCCGCTTGAGCGGTGAGAACCACAGGCCGTCGTAGACCAGCTCGCCCCAGCGCTGCTCGACCTGCCGCTTGTAGCGGGCGAGTTCACGCTCGACGGTGACGTTCTCCAGCTCCTGGTGGGCGGTGATCAGCGCGATGGCGCCGGGCGCCTCGTACACCTCGCGGGACTTGATGCCGACGAGACGGTCCTCGACCAGGTCGATCCGGCCGATGCCCTGGGCGCCGGCCCGCTGGTTGAGTTCCTTGATGGCCTGCAGGACGGTGACGGGCCTGCCGTCGAGGGCGACCGGTGCGCCCTCGTGGAAGGTGATGACGACCTCGTCGGCCTCGCGCGGGGTGGCCGGGTTCCGGGTGTACTCGTAGACGTCCTCGATGGGCGCGTTCCAGATGTCCTCCAGGAAGCCGGTCTCCACGGCCCGCCCGAAGACGTTCTGGTCGATGGAGTACGGCGACTTCTTGGTGGTGGCGATCGGGAGGTTCTTCTCCTCGCAGAAGGCGATCGCCTTGTCCCGGGTCATGGCGTAGTCACGGACCGGGGCGATGCACTTCAGGTCGGGGGCGAGGGAGGAGATGCCGGTCTCGAAGCGGACCTGGTCGTTGCCCTTGCCGGTGCAGCCGTGGGCGACGGTGGTGGCGCCGTGCTTCCTGGCGGCGGCCACCAGGTGCTTGACGATCGCCGGCCGGGAGAGCGCGGAGACCAGCGGGTACCGGTCCATGTACAGCGCGTTGGCCTTGATCGCCGGGAGGCAGTACTCGTCGGCGAATTCGTCCCTGGCGTCCGCGACCTCGGCCTCGACCGCGCCGCAGGAGAGCGCCCGCTTGCGGATGACGTCCAGGTCCTCGCCGCCCTGACCGACGTCCACGGCGACGGCGATGACCTCGGCGCCCGTCTCCTCGGCGATCCAGCCGATGCAGACGGAGGTGTCCAGGCCTCCCGAGTAGGCGAGTACGACGCGCTCGGTCACGGGTCTCTCCTTACCTGCATTCTTCGATAGGCATAAGTATGCACTCCACCGTATGTTTCGTCAATGAACGGGGGAATGACCAGGTCAGCGAAGTGCGGTCGACGAGGGGCGGAGGAATCAGCCGCATACCGAACCCCCTCAGAGTCCTTTCTCCAGCACCTCGATCAGCACGGCGACATGACTGAGCGGGAGCTCCTTCGTCGCCGTCAGCAGCGTCAGCGGGCCCTCGTCGGCGAGCCCCCGCAGCCGCTCCAGCGCCGCCCCGACCGCCTCCTCCCGCGCCAGCTCCGCGCGGTACCGCTCGGCGAACCGCTCGAACCGCCCCTCTTCATGTCCGTACCAGCGCCGCAGCTCCGAGGAGGGCGCCACTTCCTTGCACCACTCCGTCAGCCGCGCGTCCTCCTTGGACAGCCCGCGCGGCCACAGCCGGTCCACCAGCACCCGCGCCCCGTCCGCCTTCTCGGCCGGCTCGTACACCCGCCGCGCCCGGATCCCCGCACCGTCGGACATTTCACCCATACCCCCATCGAAACACGGAAGCCACCACCCCGCCGCGAGACCGGGAAGCGCCCCTCGGGGACCCCGCTTTGGAATCACGGCCCGGGACAGGGTATTTTTCTTCTGCACGCCCCGGCCGGGACCACTCCGGCCGGCCGCAGCACCGGGACGTGGCGCAGCTTGGTAGCGCACTTGACTGGGGGTCAAGGGGTCGCAGGTTCAAATCCTGTCGTCCCGACGGTGCAAAGGGCCCAAGGCCCGAGGAAAGGCCCTGCCGCACTTCTGTGCGGCAGGGCCTTTTGCCATGCGGGGGCGCTCTTCTCTCATGCCACAGCAAGCGCCCCTGCTTTTCTTTTGCCGCCCTGCTTTCTTTTGCCGCCTCTTCTCCGCGCGACCGCCGCTTTCTCTCCGTGCGACGTCCGCGCCGCACGCCGGGGAATTCTCCTCCTTGAGTGGGCGACTCCCGCTGCGCCGCCGATATCACCCGTACAGCCTCACAGCACGGACCGATCGCCGGCTCAACTGGCGCACCGAACACGGCGGAAGCAGCCTGGTGGCGGGCGGGCGGCTGCAAGGGCTGCCCGTCGGACGGGGGGCCACCTCGTTCCCGTTGAACAGGAGAAAGCCATGGCCTACGCACCCGACAAGGATGCCGAATTCTTTTCCGCGATCACGGAGGTATTTGAGAAATACCCCGACACGGCACAGCGCTACGCTCTCGCGAACCTCGATCTGGAGCACCAGCACGGAATCGACTTCGCAGAGAAATACGCGGTCCGGCGCTTCGAGGGAAACCGGGTCGTCACCGAGTTCCACGACCGTAGGACCGACCCGCCGGTGGTCCGCGCCCGGCTGTGCGATCTGTGGGAGAAGCGCGGCGACCAACTGGTGTGCGTGTCGTGGCACGAGGCGAAGGTGTAGAGGGAACGACCGCCGGCACCTCCCTGTGCTCCCGCCGGTGAGGCGGGAGACGGTTCAGCGGGCTTTCTGGGCCAGGCGGAGCAGGTGGTCGGCGAGGGCCTGGCCGCCGTGCGGGTCGCGGCTGATGAGCATCAGGGTGTCGTCGCCGGCGATGGTGCCGAGGATGTCGTGCAGCTCCGCCTGGTCGATGGCGGAGGCCAGGAACTGGGCGGCGCCCGGCGGGGTGCGCAGCACGACGAGGTTGGCGGACGCCTCGGCGGAGATGAGGAGTTCGCCGGAGAGGCGACGCATCCGCTCCTCCTTGGCGGACTCGCCCAGCGGGGCGCGCGGCTTGCGGTCGCCGCCCTCGCTGGGCACCGCGTAGATCAGCTCGCCACCGGTGTTGCGGATCTTCACCGCGCCCAGTTCGTCCAGGTCGCGGGAGAGCGTCGCCTGGGTGACGGACAGGCCGTCGTCGGCGAGCAGCTTCGCGAGCTGGCTCTGGGAGCGCACCGGCAGCCGGTTGAGGATGTCCACGATCCGGCGGTGGCGGGCGGTGCGGGTCTGCGGTACGGCCTGACCGCCGTTGTACGCCTCGTTGTCCTGCGGCTCGCTCATCGGTCTCGTCAGTCTCCGGATCGTTGTTCCCCGTCGGCCCCTTGGCGGACCGTGCTGAGGACGGCGGGGAGCCTCCGCAGGAACGTGTCCGCCTCGTCGTCGGAGACGATCAGCGGCGGGGCGAGCCGGATGACGTCCGGCGCGACCGCGTTCACCAGGAGACCCGCGTCCTGAGCCGCCTGCTGCACGCGTGGCGCGAGCGGCTCCGTCAAGACGATACCGAGGAGCAGGCCCGCGCCGCGGACCTGACCGACCATCGGGTCGCCCAGCGCCTCGATCCCGTCCCGCAGCCGCTCGCCGACGCGCTTGACGTTCCCGAGGATTCCGTCCGCCTCGATGGTGTCGAGGACGGCGAGGGCACCGGCGCAGACGACTGGGTTGCCGCTGAACGTCGAGCCGTGCGACCCGGGGGTGAGCAGGCCGGCGGCGGGGCCGAAGGCGAGCGTGGCGCCGATCGGCAGGCCGCCGCCGAGGCCCTTGGCGAGGGTGATGATGTCCGCCTCGACGCCCTGCGCCTGGGACTCCAGCCAGTGCCCGGTCCGGCCGATGCCGGTCTGGATCTCGTCCAGGACGAGCAGGGTGCCGGTGGCGGCGGTGATCTCGCGGGCGGCCCGGAGGTAGCCGGGCGGCGGTACGACCACGCCGTTCTCGCCCTGGACCGGCTCCAGGACGACCAGGGCGGTGTCGGTGGTGACGGCGGCCCGGAGCGCCGCCACGTCGCCGTACGGGACGTGGGTGACGTCTCCGGGGAGCGGGGCGAACGGGGCCTGCTTGGCGGGCTGGCCGGTGAGCGCGAGGGCGCCCATGGTGCGGCCGTGGAAGCCGCCCTCGGTGGCGACCATGTGGGTGCGCCCGGTCAGCCGGCCGATCTTGAAGGCGGCTTCGTTGGCCTCGGCGCCGGAGTTGGAGAAGTAGACCCGGCCGGGACGCCCGCCGGCCAGCGCGAGCAGCCGCTCGGCGAGGGCCACGGTGGGCTCGGCGACGAAGAAGTTCGAGACATGGCCGAGGGTGGCGATCTGGTCGGACACCGCGCGGACCACGGCGGGGTGGGCGTGCCCGAGGGCGTTGACCGCGATACCGCCGAGGAAGTCGAGGTACTCCTTGCCGTCGGCGTCCCACACCTTGACGCCCTCGCCGCGGACGAGGGGGACGCGCGGGGTGCCGAAGTTGTCCATCATGGCGCCCTGCCAGCGCCGGGTGAGGCCCTCGTTGGTCAACGGGCCCTGATCGTGCGCCTCCTGGCTCATGACTCCCCCTCGGTTTCCGCGTCCGGCACGACCATCGTGCCGATTCCTTCGTCGGTGAAGATCTCCAGCAGGATCGAGTGCTGGACCCGCCCGTCGATGACCCGGGCGGTGCGCACGCCGTTGCGCACCGCGTACAGGCAGCCCTGCATCTTCGGCACCATGCCGCTGGCCAGGTCGGGCAGCAGCTTCTCCAGTTCGCCGGCGGTCAGGCGGGAGATCACCTCGTCGCTGTTCGGCCAGTCCTCGTAGAGGCCCTCGACGTCGGTGAGGACCATCAGCGTCTCGGCGCCGAGGGCGGCGGCCAGGGCGGCCGCGGCGGTGTCGGCGTTGACGTTGAAGACGCCCGAGGCACCGGAGGCACCGGACGCACCCGGCTGTACGTCCTCCTCGTCGTTGCTGCGGGCGATGGAGGAGATGACCGGGATCCGGCCGTCGTCCAGCAGCGCCTGGACCGCGCCGGGGTCGATGTCGGTGATCTCGCCGACCCGGCCGATGTCCACCCGCTCACCGTCGATGTCGGCGTAGTGCTTGGTGGCGGTCATCAGATGGGCGTCCTCGCCGGTCATGCCGACGGCGAGCGGACCGTGCTCGTTGAGCAGCCCGACGAGCTCGCGCTGCACCTGGCCGGCCAGCACCATCCGGACCACGTTCATCGCCTCGGGGGTGGTGACCCGCAGGCCGCCCTTGAACTCCGACGACAGGCCGAGCAGGTCCAGATGGGCGCTGATCTGCGGGCCGCCGCCGTGCACGACGACGGGGCGCAGTCCGGCATGCCGCAGGAAGACCACGTCCTGGGCGAAGGCGCGCTTGAGCTCCTCGTCGACCATCGCGTTGCCGCCGAACTTGATGACGACGGTCTTGCCGTGGTGCCGGGTGAGCCAGGGCAGCGCCTCGATGAGCGTGCGGGCCTTGGGCAGCGCGGTGTGCTTGCGGGTAGTGGTCATGACGAGTACGCGCTGTTCTCGTGGACGTAGTCGGCGGTGAGGTCGTTGGTCCAGATGACCGCGGACTCGGTGCCGGCGGCGAGGTCGGCGGTGATCCGCACCTCCCGGTAGCGCATGTCGACCTGGTCGCGGTCCTCCCCCACCGAGCCGTTCTTGCAGACCCAGACGCCGTTGATGGCGACGTTGAGCTGGTCCGGCTCGAAGGTGGCGGCGGTGGTGCCGATGGCGGAGAGCACCCGGCCCCAGTTCGGGTCCTCGCCGTGGATGGCGCACTTGAGGAGGTTGTTACGGGCGATGGAGCGGCCGACCTCGACGGCGTCCGCCTCGCTCGCGGCGTTGATCACCTCGACCTTGATGTCCTTGCTGGCGCCCTCGGCGTCCCGGATCAGCTGCTGGCCCAGGTCGTCGCAGACGGTCCGTACGGCGGCGGCGAACTCCGCGTATTCCGGGGCCACTTGGGAGGCTCCGGAGGCGAGGAGGAGGACGGTGTCGTTGGTGGACATGCAGCCGTCGGAGTCGACCCGGTCGAAGGTGACCTTGGTGGCGTCCCGCAGGGCCCGGTCCAGGACGTCACCGTCGAGGTCGGCGTCCGTGGTGAGCACGACGAGCATGGTGGCGAGGCCGGGCGCGAGCATGCCGGCGCCCTTGGCCATGCCGCCGACGGTCCAGCCGTCGCCCTGGTGGACCGCGGTCTTGTGCACGGTGTCGGTGGTCTTGATGGCGATGGCGGCCTTCTCGCCGCCGTGCTCGGAGAGCTGCGCGGCGGCGGTCTCGATGCCGGGGAGCAGCTTGTCCATGGGGAGCAGGACGCCGATCAGGCCGGTGGACGCGACGGCCACCTCGCCCGCGCTCAGGCCGAGGACCTCGGCGACCTTCTCGGCGGTGGCGTGGGTGTCCTGGAAGCCCTTGGGGCCGGTACAGGCGTTGGCCCCGCCGGAGTTGAGGACGACGGCGGAGACCGCGCCGCCCTTGAGGACCTGCTCGGACCAGAGGACCGGGGCGGCCTTGACGCGGTTGGAGGTGAAGACGCCCGCGGCGGCCTGACGGGGCCCGTTGTTGACCACGAGGGCCAGGTCCGGGTTCCCGCTGTCCTTGATCCCGGCAGCGATCCCCGCCGCCGTGAACCCCTTGGCTGCCGTCACACTCACTGTGTCTCCTTGTTCGCTCCGCCGCGGAAGCGGCTCATGTCACCGTCGCCCGCGCAGCGCAGCGGCGCGGCTTTCGTCGTCAACTGCGGCCCGGCGGCTGCGCGCGCTCCCCCAGCTACCGCTGGGCGGGACCCCCAGCTCACGGCGCGACTCCGATCGTCGAGAGCCCCGTGGTCTCGTCGAGACCGAGGGCGATGTTCATGGACTGGACGGCACCGCCGGCGGTGCCCTTGGTGAGGTTGTCGATGGCGCTGATCACGATGATGCGGCCGGCGGCCGCGTCGTGCGCGATCTGGATCTGGACGGCGTTGGAGCCGTACACGGCCGCCGTGGCCGGCCACCGGCCCTCGGGCAGGAGGTGCACGAACTGCTCGTCGGCGAAGGCCTTCTCGTAGGCGGCGCGGAGGGACTCCCCGGTGACACCGTCCTTGGCCTTCGCGCTGCACGTGGCCAGGATGCCGCGCGGCATGGGCGCCAGGGTGGGCGTGAAGGAGACCGAGATCCGCTCGCCCGCGACCGCGCTGAGGTTCTGGATCATCTCGGGGGTGTGCCGGTGGCCGCCGCCGACGCCGTACGGGGACATGGAGCCCATGACCTCCGAGCCGAGCAGGTGCGGCTTGGGGGCCTTGCCGGCGCCGGAGGTGCCGGAGGCGGCGACGATCACGGCCTCGTTCTCGGCGAGCCCCGCGGCGTACGCCGGGAAGAGGGCCAGCGAGACGGCCGTCGGGTAGCAACCGGGCACCGCGATGCGCTGGGACCCGGCAAGCGCCGCGCGGGCACCCGGCAGTTCGGGGAGCCCGTAGGGCCAGGTCCCGGCGTGCTCGCTGCCGTAGAAGGCCTGCCAGTCGCCGGCGTCCTTCAGCCGGAAGTCGGCGCCCATGTCGACGACGAGGACGTCCGGGCCGAGCTGCTCGGCGACGGCCGCGGACTGGCCGTGCGGCAGCGCCAGGAAGACGACGTCGTGGCCGGCGAGGACCTCGGGAGTGGTCTCGTCCAGGACGCGGTCGGCCAGCGGGAACAGATGGGGCTGGAGTGCGCCCAGGCGCTGCCCGGCGTTCGAGTTGGCCGTCAGCGCGCCGATCTCCACCTCGGGGTGGGCGAGCAGCAGACGCAGGACTTCACCGCCCGCGTACCCGCTCGCACCGGCCACTGCCGCTCGTACCGTCATGGACCCTCCTCGTTGATGGCATGACTATACGGACCGTGGCAGTTTTATGCAATGCCCTGAGGTTACGCGCTGATGCCGCACCCTTTTGATGATGCTGCGCCCTTTTCCCGGCCGCGCGTGCGGCCGCCGCCCCGTGCTGCGGGGCGGCGGAGGGCCTCGGCGGTCCCCGGCGGGCGGGTGCGCCGCGGCTCGGGCGACTGCGGCTCAGGCGGGCTGCGGCATCTCGTTCTTCAGGGAGGACCGGATCTGGTCCCGCAGCTCGGGGCCGTCGGTGTGGCCGTGGACGGATATCGCGTGCTCGGTGGCCGCGCGCACCACCTCTTCCTCCTCGCCGGAGATCACGAGGGAGCAGTTGGTCTCGCTCGGGTAGTCACGGCAGTCGATCTTCTTGCGCATGGCGCCGCACCTCCTCACTCCCAGTGTCGGCGGGCGCCCGGGGCCGCCGTATACGGCGAATCCCGTATGGCGCGCGGGACCGCCGGGCTGGTGGAGTGGAAGACGACCTGGTGGCCGCTCGTGAAGGCGAGGGTGGCCGCTCGTGGAGGCGACGGGAGGTGCGGGACGTGGCGACTTCGACCTCGGCCGGCGCCCCCTTGGGCGCCGTGGACCAGGAGCGGGTGCAGGAGTTCCTGGAGAAGGTGATCACCGACGGCGGGGCCGCGGTGGCCGGGCTGTGCACCTCGCTCGGCGACCGGCTGGGCCTCTACACGGCCATGGCCGGCGCCGGTCCGGTCACCTCCGCCCGGCTCGCCGCCCGCACCGGCCTGGTCGAGCGCTACGTCCGCGAATGGCTCGACGCCCAGGTGGCCGGCGAGTACGTCACCTACGCCCCCGGGACCGACACCTACCAGCTGCCCGACGAGCACGCCGCCGTGCTGGCGGACCCGGACCGGAGCACGTACGCCGCCGGGTTCTTCACCATGCTGCAGGCCGTGTACGCCACCGAGGACAGCCTGATGGACGCCTTCCGCACCGGCGAGGGGGTCGGCTGGGAGGAGCACGGACCGGCGCTGTTCGCCGGCACCGCGAAGTTCTTCCGCCCCGGCTACGCGGCCGCGCTGGTACCGGAGTGGCTGACCGCGCTGGACGGCGTGGTGGAGAAGCTGGAGCGCGGTGCGCGGGTCGCCGACGTCGGGTGCGGCTACGGCTGGTCCACGACGCTGATGGCCCGGGCCTTCCCCCGGTCGTCCTTCCGGGGTTTCGACTTCCACCGCCCGTCGGTGGAGGCCGCCCGTGGCATCGCGGCCGAGCGGGGACTGGCCGACCGGGTCAGCTTCGACGTCGCCACCGCACAGGACTTCCCGGGCGAGGACTTCGACCTGATCACGTTCTTCGACTGTCTGCACGACATCGGCGACCCGGGCGGCGCGCTCCGGCACGCCGAGCACGCGCTGGCCGACGGCGGCACCTGCATGATCGTCGAGCCGAACGCGTCGGGCAACGCCCAGGAGAACACCAACCCCGTCGGCCGGGCGCTGACCGCCGCCTCGGTCGCCGTCTGCCTGCCGTCCGCGCTGGCCCAGCACGGACCGCAGGCGCTGGGTAACCACGCGGGTGAGGAGGCGATGCGCACGATCGCCGACCACGCCGGGCTGCACCACTGGCGGCTCGCCGCCGAGAGCCCGGTCAACCGCGTCTATGCCGTCGGGCGTTAAGGCGCCTGACGCGCCCGGCCGGTCTTCCCCCGGCCGGCCGGGTGGCACCCCGGGGGCCGGGCGGACCTGCCTTGACGGGCCCCGGCCCCCCTCGGCACGCTGGAAACATGACCCCGGCCGCGGAGGTCGGCCTGCGGCGGATCCTCGCCGTCGTGGACCTCCTGATGGATGCCGTCATCGATGCCGTCGACGAGGACACCCTCGTTCCGGTGCTGCTCCCGCTGCTGCTCGGTGCGGTCCCGGGCGACAGCATCGTCTGGTCGCCGCACGCCGGGAGTGCGGAGCGCCCGCTCACCGTCCCCGCCGGACTGCTGGGCCAGGACCTCCGCGACGCCTTCGCCCGCGAGGCGGGCTCCGACCCGCTCGTGCTGCACACCACCGTGGGTCCCGGTACGCCGATGCGCCGCTCGACGCTGCAGACCTGCCGGGAGTACCACGCGCTGGCCGCCTACTCGGACGTGTACCGGCCGCTGGGCGCCGAGCAGCAGCTCGCGATGTCGTTCCCGGCCGGCGGCGCCGGCGAACCGCCGCGCAAGGTGTGCGTGGTCATCAACCGGGGCGGCAGCGACTTCTCCGACGACGACGTGGCCACCGCCGCACTGCTGCGCAGCCGGCTCACCCGGGTCCTCACCCGGCTCCCGGCGGCGCCCGCCCCGCCGCCGGTCACCCGCCGGGAGTCCGCCGTACTCACCCTGCTGGCCCGCGGTCTGACGAACCAGCAGATCGCGCACCGGCTGGCGATCAGCCCGCGCACGGTCGACAAGCACCTGGAGCACGCCTACGCGAAACTGCGGGTCGGCGGCCGGGTCGAGGCGGCGAACGCATGGCTGACCCGGGAGGCGGCGGCGGTCCGGTCGGTCCGGTAGCGGCGGTTGCCCGCCCGCCTCAGTCGTCCGGTCGGTCCGGTAGCGGCGGTTGCCGCCCTCCTCAGTCGTCCAGCCGGTCCGGGTCGGCGGCCACCGACTCCCAGAACTCCGCGTGGGCCCGCTCGTGCAGCACGCCGAGGCGCAGCAGCCGGGCCCGCGAGCGCTGCCGGGAGTCCTGGGCCGGATCGAGGGCCGCGCGCAGCGACTCGTAGTGGGCGAGCCATCCGCGGTGCCGTTCGGCCTGCCGGGTGGCCAGCGCGACGATGTCCGCGGCGGCGCCGAGATCGGCGAAGAACAGCTTGAGCTGGGCCGGATCGCGGGTCTCCGCCTCGGGGGTGTCCGGGTCGGCGAGCCAGCGTTCCAGGGCGGCGCGGCCCGGTGCCGTGAGGTGGAAGATCCGCCGGCGGCGGCCCGCCGTCTCGGTCTCCTCGCGCAGCAGACCGGCCGCCGCCAGCTCCGCCGGGATGCGGTACAGCTGCGCATGCAGGATCGGCCAGAACGGCTGGATGTCGTCCTCGACACGGGACTTGAGCTCGTACGGCGTCATCGCGCCGTGCCGGGCGATCAGACCGAGCACGACGTATCTCGCCGGGCTGTACTCCGCCATCCTCGGCCGCCTCCCACTCCCCTTGACACCCTCTCATTGAGACCATACCTTCCCTCTCACCGAGACCATCTCAATGAGATGGTTGGAAGCACGCACCACAGGAACGGGGAACCCCATGACCGGCCGCACCACCACGACCACCGTCCGCCCGCATCCCGAACTCGCCGGAATCCTCGACCGGTTGCCCCCACGACCCGCCGACCCGTACGCCGACATCGAGGCGGTGCGCAGCGGCTTCCGGCAGCTCATGGCACCGCTGATGCCGGCCCACGACCCGCGGGTGACCGTGCGGGAACTGACCGTCCAGGGGCCGGACGGCAACCCCCTCGACGTGCAGGTGCTGCGCCCCGCCGGGGCCGAGGGGGTGCTGCCCGGCGTCCTCTACCTGCACGGCGGCGGCTTCGCGTACGGGGAGCTGGACGGGCCCAGCCCGATGGCGCGCCACGCCTGTGTCGCCGCGGGGGCGGTGGTGGTCAACGTCCACTACCGGCTGGCCCCCGAACACCGCTATCCGGCCGGGGTCGAGGACTGCTACGCCACGCTGGAGTGGATGACCGCGTCGGCGGACGAACTCGGCATCGACCCCGACCGGATCGCCGTCACCGGGGCCTCCGCCGGCGGCAATCTGAGCGCCGCCGTCTGCCTGATGGCCCGCGACCGCCAGGGGCCGCGGATCGCCTTCCAGTGCCTGCTGATCCCCTGCCTCGACGACCGCGACCGGACCGCCTCCCGGCGGCGGATCGAGGACCGGCGCATCATCAACGGCCCGGGCATCGCGCACACCTGGGACGTCTACCTCGGCCCCGACCGCGGCCCCGACACCCCCGCCTACGCGGCCCCCGGCCGGGCCACCGACCTCACCGGACTGCCGCCCGCGTACGTCCTGACCTGCGGTCTCGACCCGCTCCGCGACGAAGGGCTGGAGTACGCCCGGCGCCTGACGGAGGCGGACGTTCCGGTCGAGGTCAAGGACGTCCCCGGCGCCTGGCACTTCTTCGAGGCGTACGCGCCGGAATCCGGCCTGGCCCGCCGCACCACCGACCACTGGCTGACGGCGCTGCGCACCGCCCTCACCTGACGGGCCGGGTCCCCGGCGGGCCGGAGACCGCCGGCCCGCCGGAAGGGGGCTCAGTGGGGAGACTCAGTGGGGAACGGAGCGCCGGCGGTAGGTCACCTTGTTGTCCTGGACGTGGGTGACCTCGACGGTCAGGTGGCGGTCCCGGCCGACCGGGAAGTGCGCCGTACAGCGCACCGCGGCGGACCGTACCGGCCGCAGATCGCCCGAGCAGCGCACCGCGTCCGGGCCGGTGCGGAACGGGAGGGTGAGCTGGCCGCTGAGGGTGCGGGCGATCTCGCTGCGCGGGACGGTGTGGGTGCCGTCGTCGACCTCGCTGGTCGCGTCCCGGCCGTACAGCGGGGGCACGACGAGTACGAGGAGGGCGGTGCCGGCCGCGAGGAGGGCGGTGAGCAGGCCGAGGAGCAGCCCGCCGGCCGGGGCACGCCGGGGCGGCGGTGGACCGGTCACCGCCGTCAGCCCTGGGCCCGGCGGGGGCGCCGGAGGGAGGCGTACACGCCCCGGCCGGCCGCGCCGACCAGCACCAGTCCGCCGAGCACCGCCGCCGTCCGGTCGCCGTCGCGGTCGGCCGCCCCGCCGAGACCGGTGCGCGAGCCGCCCTGGGGGAGGTACCGGCCGGAGTCGTCGGAAGGCCCGTCGGAGAGCCCGGAATCATCGAGCCCGGAATCATCGAGCCGGGATTCATCCAGCCGCGCATCGTCGGAGAGCGCCCTGTCCGCCGGGGCGCCGTCCTCGGGGTCCGCGCCGCCGGAGAACGCCCCGGTGCCGTCGGAGACCGGGGTGGCCAGGAGCGGGCCGTCCGTGACGGTCAGGGTGCCGGTGGCGGCCTTCGCCGCCTTCCGCCCCCCGTCCTCCCGGCTGCCACCGGCCGCCCGGCCGCCGGCCGCCTCGTACACCGCGTGGTGCTGCCGGGTGTCCGTTCCGCCGCGGCAGACGACGGTGACCCGGTACGTGCCCGGGGCGACGCCCGCCGGCAGGGCCGCGGTGGCGCCCGCCTGGTTGCCCATCGCGGACAGCCGCAGCACCGGGATGTCCGCACCGTCGAAGCGGGCCTCGGCGGACCCGCCCGCGCAGAGGCCGCCGTCGTACACCGAGAACGCCCCGCCCGGCGCCACCCGCTCGGGCTGGACGGTGACCGCACCGGAGGCGTCCGGCGCGAGGCCGGAGGCGGCCTTGGACGCGGCGCCGCCCACCGCCTCGCCCACCGCGTCGGTGGCGGCGTCCGCGCCGTCCCCGTCACCGAAGAGCAGGACGGACACCGCCAGACCACCGGCCGCCAGCGCATAGAGAGGAATGTGGCTTATGTGCATACCCCACAGAGAAGCGCCCCGCCCGCCGGCCCGCACCTCGATGGGCGCCGCGGCCGCCGCCCGCGACCTGGGAAGATGCCGCCGCCGTCACCGTTCACGCAGGTCACAGCGGGTGCACATGCCCCGGACAGCGGAGTACCCGGGATGGGCTTTCCGGGTGGTGACGGTCCGTGACGGAGAGTGAGGACGGGACCGGCGACGCGCGGGACCGAGGACGCGCAGGGCCGGAGACGAACAGGGACCGGAGACGCGCAGGACCGAGGACGGGGCCCCTCATGACTCCAGCCGGAGGTCCCACTTGCCGGCGTGGCCGGTGAGGGTGACCACCGACAGCGGCTGGACCTCGATGCGCCAGAACGCGTGCGGCGGCGCCTGGAGGGCGTAGACCAGGGCGGCCCGGACCACGCCGGGCTCGCCGACCGCGAGCAGTCCCGCGGCGTCCTCGACCGGGCGGGTGTCCAGCCAGCGCCCGACGCGGGTGATGAAGGCCAGCAGCGATTCCCCGCCGTGCGGGGCCGAGCGCGGGTCGGCCAGCCAGGTCTCGACCGCGGCCGGCTCGGCGGCCGTGACCTCCCCCAGGGTGCGGCCGCGCCAGCGCCCCATGTCGCAGTCGCGCAGCGCCGGCTGGGGCAGCGGGCGCAGGCCCAGCCCCTCCCCGGTCTCCCGGCAGCGCGCGGACGGCGAGCAGTAGCGCAGCTCGGCGGCGGCGAGCCGGCACAGCACGGGCGCGGCCCGCTCGACCTCCTGCCAGCCCATCGCGTCGAGCGGGCGGTCGTCGTCGAACTGCGTCGCGAGCAGCGCGGAGCTGCGGGCCGCGGCCAGCAGGGTGAGGCGAACGCTCATTCGCCGATGGTAAGAGGAGGACCGGCCGACCGGACCTCGCTTGCGCGGATCCCGAGCGGAGCCGCTCATATCCCGAGCGGGCCCGGGTCGATCAGCCCTAGGGTCATCCACTGCTCGGGCGCCACCAGCGGCCGGAAGCCGACCTTCTCGTAGACGCCGTGGGCGTCCTTGGTGGCGAGGGTGAGCCGGTTCAGCCCGCTGGGCGCCAGGTGGTCGGCGATGGCCTCGACCAGGGCCGTGCCCAGCCCCTTGCCGCGGTCGTCCCGGCAGACGTAGACGTCACAGAGCCAGGCGAAGGTGGCGTGATCGGTCACGACCCGGGCGTACGCCACCTGGCGGCCGGAACCGGACGCGTACAGGCCGAAGTTGAGCGAGCCCGCGACGGCACGGTCGTGCAGGGCCCGCGGCCGGTCCAGGGCCCAGTAGGCGTCGGTGGCGAGCCAGGTGTGGACCAGGTCGGTGTCCAGGCGGGCCGGGTCGGTGGAGATCTCGTAGCCGTCGAGGGCGTGCGCGTTCATGCCGGGAGATTCCCAGACGGGCGGCGGCGGCGTCGAACCGGTGTGCCCCCGGCCGCCGCCGTGCCGCCGTGCGCCGTCATGCGACGGCCACCCCCAGCTCGTCGCAGGCCGTGCGCAGCCGTCGGACGCCCTCGGTGATCTCGGCCGGGCCGGCCGCGGCCGCGAAGCTGAGCCGGAGGTGCCCGGCCGGTGGTTCGGCGGCGAAGTACGGGCGGCCGGCCGCGACCGCGACCCCGGCACGCAGCGCGGCATCCGTCAGCGCGGCCTCGTCGGCGCCGTCCGGCAGCCGCAGCCAGAGCTGGTAGCCGCCGCACGGCACGAACGGTCCGCCGTCCCGGCCGGCGATGCCGCCGTACGGGGCGCCGGGCCCGGCGAGGGCCGGCAGCCGGTCCACGAGCGCCGTGGTCAGCGCGTTCCGGCGGACGGTCAACTCCCCCGCGATGAACCGGAGATGACGGCTCCAGGCGGGCGATCCGACCAGTTCCAGGGCGGTCTCCTGGAGCGGCCCGGGCACGAAGAAGTTGTCGACGACCTGGATGGCGCGCAGCCGGTCGCGGACCGGACCGCGGGCGGCCAGCGCGGCCACCCGGAGGTTGGGCGAGGTGGCCTTGGTCAGGGAGCGGATGTGCACGACGGTGCCGTCCCGGTCGTCCGCCATCAGGGTCGGCGGCAGCCCGGCCGCGTCGTCGTGGACCAGCAGCCGGGCGAAGTCGTCCTCGATCACGAAGGCACCGGCCGCCCGGGCCACCCGGAGCACCTCGCGCCGCCGCTCGGCGGAGAGCACCGCCCCGGTCGGGTTCTGGAACAGCGGCTGGCAGACGAAGAGCCGGGCGCCGCTGGCCCGGAAGGCGTCGGCGAGCAGGTCCGTCCGTACGCCGTCCGCGTCCACCGGGACCGGGACCGGACGCAGGCCGGAGGCCCGGGCGACGGCGAGCATGCCGGGGTAGGTCGGCGATTCGACGAGTACGGGTGCGCCGGGCGCGGCGAGCGCGCGCAGCGCGGCGGTCAGCGCGTTCTGGCCGCCCGCGGTGATCTGTACGTCGCTCGCGGCGAGCGCGCCGCCGGGACCGCCGATCTCCCGGGCGAACCAGGCGCGCAGCTCCGGCACGCCGTCGACCGGGGGCCGCGCCCAGGCGCCCGGCCGGCGGCCGGCCCGGGCCAGGGCGGCGGCGAGGGCGCGTTCGGGCTGCAGGTCGGGGTGCAGATAGCCGCCGTTGAGCTCGATGACGCCGGGGGCCGGGCGGGCGAGGGTGGCCACCACGCCCGAGGCGTCGACACTGCGCGGCACCTGGTCGCCGCCCGGTTCGGCGCTGAGCGCGATCTCCTGCCAGGAGGTGTCGACCGGCTTGGGGGCCGCCGCCGGGGGCTCGGCCCGGAAGGCGCCGGCGCCGGGCCGGGTGGTGACCAGCCCCTCGGCGACGAGTTCGGCGAGGGCCCGGGAGACGGTCACCGGGCTGACGCGATACCGCTCCACCAGGGTCCGGCTCGACGGCAGCTTCTCTCCGGGAGAGTAGCGGTCCAGCTCATTCCTCAGGCTCGCGGCCAGCTCTGCCACACTGCTACGCTCTTGCATGAGAACCAACGATAGCGCTACTGCCGCCGCTCCGGTAGCGGTGAACGCCCCCGCCCCGTCCTCCGCGACCGCCGCCGGCGGCGCCGCCCCGGAGACCGCCGGGGCCACCGGCCGCACCCCGGCCGCCCGCGGGGTCCTGCTCGCCGGCCTGGGCGTGGCGTCCTTCTCCCTCACCTTCCCCGGGACCGCCTGGGCGCTTGAGGGCATGGGGCCGTGGACCGTGGTGATGCTGCGCAGCGTGCTGGCCGCCGTACTGGCCGGCGGCGCGCTGGCCGTCCTCCGGGTGCGCCTCCCCGAGCGGCGCCACTGGGCCGGGATCGCGGTCGTGGCGGGCGGTGTGGTGCTCGGGTTCCCGCTGCTGACCACGCTGGCCCTGCAAACCTCCACCACGTCACACGCGGCCGTCGTGGTCGGCCTGCTGCCGCTGACCACCGCCGCCTGCTCGGCCCTGCGGACCGGGGCCCGCCCGTCCCGCACCTTCTGGGTGGCGTCCCTGATCGGCGCCGCCGTGGTCCTCGGCTTCGCGGTGCAGCAGAGCGGCGGCGCCCCGGGCCGCAGCGATCTGCTGCTGTTCGCGGCGCTGCTGGTGTGCGCGGCCGGCTACACCGAGGGCGGCCGGCTGGCCCGCCACATACCGGGCTGGCAGGTGATCGGCTGGGCGCTGGTGCTGTGCCTGCCGGTGACGGTGGCGGGCGCGGCGGTCGCGCTGACCACCGAGCCGCTGCGGCTGACCGCGCACGCGGTCACCGGACTGCTGTGGCTGGCGGCCGGTTCGCAGTTCCTGGGGCTGGTGGTCTGGTACCGCGGGATGGCCGTGATCGGCGTCTCCAAGGCGAGCCAGCTCCAGCTCGCCCAGCCGCTGCTGACCCTGGTCTGGTCGGTGCTGCTGCTCGGCGAACGGCTGCCGCCGGCCGCGCCCGCGACGGCACTGGCGGTCCTGGCCTGCATCGCGGTCACCCAGCGGGCCCGCGGGTGACCGGCCCGGCCGCGGCGTCCCGGGGCCCGGCCGCCGGTTCGAGCGGAACCGGCGGCCCGTTCCCCGGGTGCGCCGCGGCCCCGCGGACGTAAACTTGCCGCGACGGCAGATAGCGCGCCGTCCGGGCCGCGCGAGGCCCGTAAACCCCAAAATCCGTTGGCCGTTCAACCGCTCGGCCGTCCCCTCGTCGGCCGTTCGGGTCGCATGGCCGCCCGAAGCGGGGAGGACCCTGATGCACGCGACCAAGGGCGACCGGCTGGTGGTGCACGGCAGGACCGTCGGGCATCACGACCGGGTCGTGGAAATCGTCGAGGTACTGGGCACGAACGGCGATCCGCCCTACCGCGTCCGCGCGGAGGACGGACATGAGGCGATCGTCTCGCCCGGGCCCGACTCGGTCGTCCGGCACGCCAAGACCTCCGACGTCGAACCCGGCCGCTGACACCCCCTCGACCCACCGACCGAGGACCACCGGGGCCGCGAGGCCCCGCCACCCGACCCGAGCCGCGCGGACGGACCCGGGGCGATGCCCCTAGGGCCGTGCCGCGCTGCCGTAGTGGTCGCGCACGACCCGGGCCAGCGCGCCCACCCGGTCCTTGGCCACCGACTTCGCCGAGAAGTAGACGTGCCCGCCGACCTGCGGGTAGTCGCGGGCGAAGGTGAGATGGCGGGACAGTTCGGCCGGGTTCTTCCAGGCCGCCGGCTGACTGTCGCCGGCCTTGTAGAGCGCCTCGCCGATGTAGAGGTCGACGCCGGTGCCGTCCACGGTCCGGGACCACCACGGCACCAGTTCGGCGTAGTCGGCGGCCTTGGTGCCGATCGGCCAGTAGACCTGCGGCACGATGTAGTCCAGCCAGCCCTCACGCACCCAGCGGCGGGTGTCGGCGTAGAGGTCGTCGTAGGTCTCGACCCCGGCCTGGGTGCGGGAGCCGTTGGGGTCCGTGGCCTGGTTGCGCCAGACCGCGAACGGGCTGACGCCGAACCGCACCCCGCGGTCCTCCTGTTGACCGCCGTCGTCGAGTCGCTGCGCCATCTCGTACACCAGCCGGTCGATGTTGTCCCGCCGCCAGTCGGCCCGGTTGTCGAAGTCCTCGCCGTAGGTGTCGTAGGCCTCGTCGTCGTCGAAGCTCTTGCCGGCGGCCGGATACGGGTAGAAGTAGTCGTCGAAGTGCACCCCGTCGACGGAGTAGTGCTCCACCGCGTCGAGCATCGCGTCCTGGACGAAGGTGCGGACCTCGGGCAGACCGGGGTTGTAGTAGAGCTTGCCGCCGTACGGCACGATCCACTCGGGGTGCCGGCGGGCCGGGTGGTCGGCGGTCAGCCGGCCCGGATCGGCGTGGTTGGCGACCCGGTACGGGTTGAACCAGGCGTGCAGTTCGAGGCCGCGCCGGTGCGCCTCGCGGACCGCGAAGTCCAGCGGGTCCCAGCCCGGATCGCGGCCCTGCTGCCCGGTCAGCGACGCGGCCCAGGGCTCGTACGGCGACGGCCAGAGCGCGTCCGCGGCGGCCCGCACCTGGAAGAACACCGTGTTGAGCCGGTGCGCGACCGCCGCGTCGAAGTGGGCGCGCAGTTCGCGCTGCTGCTCGGCCACGGTCAGCTTCGGGCGCGAGGGCCAGTCCAGGTTGCCGACGGTCGCCAGCCACATCCCGCGCATCTCGCGCCGCGCCGCTCCCCCGGCCGGTCCGCCGGCCGCCGCCCCGAGCAAGGAGCCCGCCATACCGATCGCCGCCCTGCCGAACACCCTGCGTGTGATCCGTCTCATCAAAAATCCCCAGCTTGTCCGGTTCGTCCCGTCCTGCGGGCTCAGAATGCCCGCCCCGGAAGCCGTGGCCCAGCACCGCGCGGAGTAACGTCGGGGCCGAGGCGGCCGCCGGACCCTTACGGCGTACCGCCGGTCCTGAAGATCAGCGAAAGGCACGAGGTGACGGACATCGAACGCGTCGGAGTGGTCGGTTGCGGCCAGATGGGCGCAGGCATCGCCGAGGTGTGCGCCCGCGCCGGGCTGGACGTCATGGTCGCCGAGACCACCGGCGAGGCCCTGGAGCTGGGGCGTACCCGCCTGACCAACTCCCTCGGCAAGGCCGCCGAACGCGGCAAGATCACCACCGAGGAACGCGACGCGACGCTCGACCGGCTCAGCTTCACCACCGACCTCGGGGAGTTCGCCGACCGCGACCTCGTCATCGAGGCCGTGGTGGAGAACGAGCAGGTCAAAACCGAGATCTTCCAGGTTCTCGACCAGGTCGTCAGCCGCCCGGACGCGATCCTGGCGTCCAACACCTCCTCGATCCCGCTGGTGAAGCTGGCGGTGGCCACCTCCCGCCCGGACCAGGTCATCGGCATCCACTTCTTCAACCCGGCGCCGGTGCAGAAGCTGGTGGAGCTCATCCCGGCGCTGACCACCGGCGAGGAGACCATCAAGCGCTCCGAGGCGCTGGTCCAGAACGTGCTGGACAAGCACGCCATCCGCGCCCAGGACCGCTCCGGCTTCGTGGTCAACGCCCTGCTCATCCCGTACCTGCTCTCCGCGATCCGGATGTTCGAGTCCGGCATCGCCAGCCGTGAGGACATCGACAACGGCATGGAGCTGGGCTGCGCCCACCCGATGGGCCCGCTCAAGCTGTCCGACCTGATCGGCCTGGACACCGTCGCCTCGGTCGCCGCGTCCATGTACGAGGAGTACAAGGAGCCCCTGTACGCCGCTCCCCCGCTGCTCCAGCGAATGGTGGACGCGGGCCGGCTGGGCCGCAAGAGCGGTTCGGGCTTCTACCCGTACTGAGTCCGGGCCCGGCAGGACCCCGGGGCCGGCGGACACCGTCCGCCGGCCCTTCCCCATCTCCCTCAACCACTCCGCCCGTTGAGCGTGGTGAACCCGGCTTCCCACGGGGTGTGCGCGCCCGTGGCGGTGACCGGTACGGCCGGATCGCCGCCCGTGCCGTCCGCGCAGAGCAGGACGAACGCGACATCGTCCGGCAGCCGCCCGCCGGCATGCCGCAGCAGCGCCTCCCGTACGTCGTCCACCACCCCGGCCGGCGCGGGCCCGGGCGCCCCGGCGGCCGTCGCCACGCTGCTGTGCAGCCGCTGCGCCAGCGGGAAGAACTCCCCGGTACCGTCCCGGGCCTCCACCGCGCCGTCGGTGTGCAGGAACAGTCCCTCCCCGGGCCGCAGCCGCCCGCAGCACACCGGCGCGGCGTCCGCCGGGAGCGGGAACAGCCCGAGCGGCGGCATCGGCTCACCCGGGGTGAGCGGCACCACCGGGTCCACCGCCCGCCACACGAGGCGGTACGGCCAGGGGTGCCCGCAGTTGAGCGCCGTCACCGAGCCGTCCTGGGTGATCTGGACCAGCAGCAGCGTCACGAACTCCTCCCCGGACGGGCCCGCCGCACCGCCGCCGTCCGCCGGGTCCGGCCGGCGCGCCCGCTCCCCCAGGTGCCGCTGGTGGGTCCGCTCCAACCTCCGCAGCACGCCGGTGAGTTCGGGCTCGTCGTGCGCGGCCTCGCGGAAGCCGCCCAGCATCGCCCCGACCGTGCCTATGGCCGCGAGGCCGTGCCCGCGGACGTCGCCGATCACCGCCCGGACGCCGTACCGGGTGCCGACGACCTCGTAGAGGTCCCCGCCGACCACGGCACCCTCGCTCGCGGAGAGGTGGTCGGCCGCCAGGACCAGTCCGCCGATCCGGGGCGGCAGCGGCCGCAGCAGGACCCGCTGGGCGGCCGTGGCGACCTCGCGGGTGCGCTCCAGCTCGTGCAGCAATCGCAGCCGGCGACCGGCCGTCAGATAGCTGGCGCCGACCACCGCGAGGATCGCCCCGCAGGTCATCAGGCGGGTGCCCGGGCCGGGGCCGGCCCCGGCCACGCCGAACGGGACCAGCGCGACCAGCGCACAGACCCCGCCGAGCAGGACGCACTGCCGGCGGCCGGTGCCCGCACAGGCGATGGCCGGCGCCGCGGCGAGGAGTTGCAGCAGCCGGCCGCTGGTCGGCTGGCAGAGCTCCCAGCTGACCACCCCCAGCACCCAGAGTCCCGGCAGCACGAGGACGAAGCCCCGCCGGGCACGCCGCGCCCCGGCGCTTGCGCCTGTCCTCACCCAGGCTCGGATCATGCCGATGGTTCCCCCAGCCGGTGGTCCTGGCTCGACCGGAACGATTCTCGCGACGTTCCGTGTCCGTTCCACGACGAACCGTAGACCACCACCCGATTGGGTGATGGTGTATGGATCGGATCGTCGACAAATCGGCACCGCATGCGACGAGGGGTCCACCGGCGCAACGCTCTGCGGGCGAGCTGCCCGCCGGTCGGCCGGATAGCCGAGAGGGCGTGGCCGGCCGTTGCCGTCCACGCCCTCGTCCGGGCCTGTGCGCGGGTCAGCCGCGCAGCACCGCTCCGGTCCGCTCCACCGCAGCCGCCACCGCCGCGTCCCGGGCGGCCGAGGCCTCCTCCGCGGTCAGCGTGCGGTCCGCGGCGCGGAAGCGCAGCGCGTACGCCAGCGACTTCTTGCCGGCGCCGAGCTGCTCACCGGTGAAGATGTCGAACAGCCGCAGCGCTTCGAGGAGTTCACCGGCTCCGTCGCGCAGCGCGGCCTCGACGTCCGCCGCCGGGACGGTGTCGTCGACGACCAGCGCCACGTCCTGGGTGGCGACCGGGAACGAGGAGATCGTGGGCGCCTTCAGCGGGCCGGTGCCGGCCCGCTCCAGACGGTCCAGGTCGATCTCCATCGCGCAGGTGCGCTCCGGCAGGGACAGCGTCTTGATGACCCGCGGGTGCAGCTCACCGGCGTTGCCGACGAGGACCTCCTCGCCGTCGACGACGGCGAGCAGCGCCGCGCACCGGCCCGGGTGGAACGGCGCGTGCTGGTCCTGACGGACGATCAGCTCGACGCCCGCCTCACGGGCGACCGTACGGCCGGCCTCGATGGCGTCCGCCCAGTCGGACGGGCGGCCGGCGCCCCACCAGCCGGGCTGCTCGCGGTGGCCGGCGAGGACCACCGCGGCGCGCCGCGGCTGCTGCGGCAGCGAGGCGTCCAGCGAGGCGATCTCGTCGTCGGTCGGCCGGCGGTCGACGACCAGCCGGCTGGCCGGCTTCTCGTCACCGGTCGCCCGGAAGACCGGACCGGTCTCGAAGAGCGCCAGGTCGTGCGTGCCCCGGCCGTAGTTGCGGCGCAGCGCGCCCAGCAGCCCGGGGAGGAGCGTGGTGCGGAGGTCGGGCTCCTCGTCGGAGAGCGGGTTGACGAGGGTGACCGCCGAGCGGCGCGGGTCGTCCGGCTCGATGCCGAGCTGGTCGAGGACGTGCGAGCCGGTGAACGGGTAGTTCAGCGTCTCGACGTAGCCGGCGCCGGCCAGCGCCCGGCCGACCCTGCGGTGCAGCCGCTGACGCTCGGTCAGGCCCCGGCCGGCCGGCGGCTTCGGCAGGGTGGAGGGCAGGTTCTCGTAGCCCTCCAGGCGGATGACCTCTTCGGCCAGGTCGTTGGGGTCGGAGAGGTCCGGCCGCCAGGACGGCACGGTGACGACCAGCTCGTCCTGGCCGTAGACGTCGCAGCCGACCTGCTGGAGGCGGCGGACGACGGTCTCCCGGCCGTAGGTGACACCGGCGACCTTGTCCGGGTGGTTGGCCGGGATGGTGATCGTGCGCGGCCCGCGGGGCGAGACGACCTCGGTGACGCCTTCCCCGGCGGTGCCGCCGGCGAGCAGCACCAGCAGGTCGACGGTGCGCTGGGCCGCCGCGGACGCCGCCTCGGGGTCCACCCCGCGCTCGAAGCGCTTGGCCGCCTCGGAGGACAGCTTGTGCCGGCGCGCCGTACGGGCGATGGCGATCGGGTCGAAGTGCGCGGCCTCGATCACGACGTCCGTGGTGCCGCGCAGCTCACCGGTCTCCGGGTCGGTGACCGGGGCGGCGATCTCGGTGTTGGCGCCGCCCATGACACCGGCGAGGCCGATGGGGCCGCGGTTGTCGGTGATGACCAGGTCCCCGGCGTCCAGCGCGCGCTTGGTGCCGTCCAGGGTGGTCAGCTTCTCGCCGGGGGTGGCCCGGCGGACGCCGATCGGGCCCTCGACCGTGGCGCGGTCGTAGGCGTGCAGCGGCTGGCCGAGCTCCAGCATCACGTAGTTGGTGATGTCGACGGCCAGCGAGATCGGGCGCATACCGGCCTTCTGCAGCCGGCGCTGCATCCACAGCGGGGTGCGGGCGCCGGGCTCCAGGCCGGTGACCGTCCGCGCGGTGAAGCGGTCGCAGCCGATCGGGTCGGCGACCTGGACCGGGTAGCCGGTGGCGTTCGGCGGCGGGACGTCCAGCAGCGCCGGGTCGCGCAGCGGCAGCCCGTAGGCGGTGGCGGCCTCGCGGGCCACGCCGCGCATCGACAGGCAGTAGCCGCGGTCCGGGGTGACGGCGATGTCCAGCACCTCGTCGACGAGCTCCAGCAGCTCGATGGCGTCGGTGCCGACCTCGGTCTCCGGCGGCAGCACGATGATGCCGTGCGAGCCGTCGTCGCCCATGCCCAGCTCGTCGCCGGAGCAGATCATGCCGTGCGACGTCTTGCCGTACGTCTTGCGCGCGGCGATCTTGAAGTCGCCGGGGAGCACGGCGCCGGGGAGGACGACCACGACCTTGTCGCCGACCGAGAAGTTCCGCGCGCCACAGACGATCTCCTGCGGCTCACCGGTGCCGTTGGTCCGGCCGACGTCGACCGTGCAGAAGCGGATCGGCTTCTTGAAGCCCTCCAGCTCCTCGATGGTCAGCACCTGGCCGACGACGAGCGGACCCTTGAGGTCCGCGCCGAGGCGCTCGACGGTCTCGACCTCCAGGCCGACCGTGATGAGCTTCTCCTGTACGTCCCGGCCGGTCGCCGTCGCCGGCAGGTCGACGTACTCCCGCAGCCAAGAAAGCGGGACCCGCATCAGATCTCCATCCCGAACGGCCGGGTGAACCGGACGTCGCCCTCGAACATGTCGCGCATGTCTTCCACGTTGTGCCGGAACATCAGCATCCGGTCGATTCCGAAACCGAAGGCGAAGCCGCTGTACTTCTCCGGGTCGACGCCGCAGGCGATGAGCACCTTGGGGTTGACCATCCCGCAGCCGCCCAGCTCGATCCAGCCCTCGCTGGAGCAGGTGCGGCACGGACGGTCGGGGTTGCCCACGGACTCGCCACGGCAGACGTAGCAGACCATGTCCATCTCGGCGGACGGCTCGGTGAACGGGAAGTAGTTGGGCCGCAGCCGGGTCTTCATGCCGGGGCCGAACAGCGCCCGGACCATGTGGTCGAGGGTGCCCTTGAGGTCGGCCATGGTCAGGCCCTCGTCGACGGCGAGCAGCTCGATCTGGTGGAAGACCGGGGAGTGCGTCGCGTCCAGCTCGTCGGTGCGGTAGACCCGCCCCGGGCAGACGACGTAGACCGGCGGCTCGCGGTCGACCAGGGTGCGGGCCTGGACCGGCGAGGTGTGGGTGCGCAGCACGACACCGGACTCATCGCCCGCGGCGGAGCCGCCGTCGGACGTGGCGCCGTTGGCCTTGACGAAGAAGGTGTCCTGCATCTGGCGCGCCGGGTGGTCCGGCACGAAGTTCAGGGCGTCGAAGTTGAACCATTCCGCCTCGACCTCGGGGCCCTCGGCGATCTCGTAGCCCATCGCGACGAAGACGTCCGCGACCCGCTCCATGAACGTGGTGAGCGGGTGCCGGGCGCCGGCCGGGACGCGGTCGTAGGGCAGCGTGACGTCCACCGCCTCCTCGACCAGCACCCGCGCGTCGCGCTCCGCCTCCAGCTCTTCCTGGCGGGCCTTGAGTGCCTGGTTGACGCGGCCGCGGGCCTGGCCGACGCGCTTGCCGGCGTCCGCCTTGGCGTGCGGCGGCAGGGCACCGATCTCCCGGTTGGCGAGGGCGAGCGGCGAGCGGTCACCGGCGTGGGCGACCTTCACCTCGCGCAGCTCCTCCAGATCGGCCGCGGCGGCGATGGCGGCCAGCGCCTCGTCCAGCCGGGCGGCGATCTCTTCCGGTTTCAGGGCTTCGACCTCGACAGGGTCGTACGACTTATTGGGTGCGGACATCTCTTCCCGTGCTTCCGGTGGACTGGCTTGGCTCGGCTCGCTTCGTCTCGGCTCTTCGATCACATGGGTCGTGAGGGCCGAACCCGCGCTGCGCCCGCGATGCCTGTGCGCCAAAGGTGCCAAAGGTCAAGTCTAAGGGGGACGGGCAGCGCGGCCGGCCCGAGGTCCCCGGTGCGGGGCGCCCGCCGCTTCCCCTTACGCCAAGAAGGCCGGGGCCGCGACGGGCAGGCTAAATCGGAACTGGGCACCGCCGGCGGGTGCCCGGCCGACCGTGATCGTGCCGCCGTGGGCCTCGACGATGCCCTTGACGATGTAGAGGCCCAGGCCGGTGCCGCCGCGCTTGCTGCCCCGCCAGAAGCGGGTGAACACGCGGCTCATCGACTCCTCCGGGATGCCGGGGCCCTCGTCGCTCACGGTGACGCTCGTCCCCTCCGTGCTGGTCGCTTCCGTTGCCGGTCCGACCTCGATGGTGACCGTTCCCTCGCCGTGGCGCACCGCATTTTCCAGGAGGTTGCCCAGCACCTGGTCCACCTTGTCCGGGTCCGCCCACAGATCGGGCAGTGGTTCCCGCATCCGGATCAGGAAGCGGTCCGGCCGCTGACCCGCGGTGGTCTGGGCCTGGACGTGCCGGCGCACCGCGGCGATCATGTCGACCCGCTGCCGGCGCACCTCCAGCCGCCCGGAGTCGATCCGGGAGATGTCCAGCAACTCGGCGATCAGGCGGGTGACACGGTTGGCGTCGGCGTCGACCGTCTCCAGCATCAGCCGCTTCTGGTCGTCGGTGAAGCGTTCCCACTTCTGGAGGAGGGTGGCGGTGAAGCCCTTGACGGAGGTCAGCGGCGAGCGCAGCTCGTGGGCGACGGTCGCGATGAGCTCGGCGTGGCTGAGCTCGGTGCGGCGCCGGGCCTCGGTGCCGCGCAGCGCGATCACCAGCCGCTCGACCGGCCCGCCCGGCCGGCCGCGGACGTAGCGGGCGGAGACCAGCACCTCGCGGCCGCCGAGCAGCAGATTGCGCTCGGGCTGGCCGCGGCGGATGGCGAGCCCGCCGTAGGGGTCGGTCAGCCGCCACCAGCGGCGGCCCTCGATGTCCTGGAGCGGCAGGGCCTCCTCCAGGGGGCGGCCGAGCGCGTCCTCGGGGGCGAGGCCGGTGATCCCGGCGGCCGCGGCGTTGAAGCAGACGACCCGGCCGGTCGCGTCGGCGACCACCAGGCCGTCCGGAAGGTCGTCGGGGTCGAGCCCGAGCCCGGCCTCCGGGGCGGCGGACGCCACCGCGCGGGCCGGCCGCGGGCCGGCGGCCGGGCCGCCGTCAGCGCGTGCTGTGATGCCGGAAGTCCTCACACTCATCCCCGTTACCCCCTTCCGGGCCCCCGGGCACGCAAGACTACTAGTTCGGCTCGTACCACCCGGGACGTTCCGGTGGACGCCCCTCAGGCGGGTGACGCGGCGCGGCAGCCACCGGGGCCGCGCTGGGCGCGGGCCGAGGCGTAGAGACAGACCGCGGCGGCGGTGGCGAGGTTGAGGCTCTCGGCCCTGCCGTGGATCGGGACGCGGACGACGGCGTCGGCGAGCGCCCGGGTCTCCTCGGGCAGGCCCCAGGCCTCGTTGCCGAAGACCCAGGCGGTGGGCCCGCCCATGGAACCGGCGTCCAGCTCGGCGTCCAGGTCCCGGTCGCCGGCGCCGTCCGCGGCGAGGATCCGCGCGCCGGCGCCCTTGAGCCCGGACACCACCTGCTCGACCGGTACGCCGACCGCGACCGGGAGGTGGAAGAGGGAACCGACCGACGCCCGTACGGACTTGGGGTTGTAGAGGTCGACGGAGGCGTCGGTGAGCACCACGGCGTCCGCGCCGGCGGCGTCCGCGCAGCGCAGCACCGTTCCGGCGTTGCCGGGGTCGCGGACGTGGGCGAGCACCGCGACCAGCCTCGGGCGGGCGGCGAGGATCTCCTCGAACGGCGAGTCGAGGAAGTGGCAGACGCCGAGCAGGCCCTGCGGGGTGACCGTCTGGGAGATGTCCCCGATGGTCCGGTCGTCGGCGAGGTGCACCCGGACCCCGGCCGCGCGGGCCGCCCCGACGATCTCGTGGTGCCGCTCGGCGGCCTCGACGGTGGCGAACAGCTCGATGAGCGTGGCGTCGCCGTCCGTGCGGTGCGCGATGGCCTCCCGTACGGCCTGCGGGCCCTCGGCGATGAACCGGCGCTCCTTGCCGCGGAAGGCGCGGCGGGCCAGCCGCCGGGCGGCGGTGACGCGCGGGGAACGCGGGGAGATCAGCTCGGGGGTGCCCATGGGCGGCGGCTCGCTTCTGTGGTTCGGTGCGGGGGCCGGAGCCGGGCGGCCCGGCCGGAAAAGCGGCGGACCCGCAGGCCCGGGGCCTGCGGGTCCGATCACGACGGCGTCACGACCGCGTCGGTCGTCACGGCCACGTCGTCAGGCTGTTCAGGCAGCCTTCGGGGCGTTGACGTCGCTCGGCAGGGCCTTCTGGGCCACCTCGACGAGCGCGGCGAACGCGTTGCTGTCGTTGACCGCGAGGTCGGCCAGGATCTTGCGGTCCACCTCGATGTTGGCGGCCTTCAGACCCTGGATGAAGCGGTTGTAGGTCATGCCGTTGGCGCGGGCAGCGGCGTTGATGCGCTGGATCCACAGCTGACGGAAGTCGCCCTTGCGCTTCTTGCGGTCGTTGTAGTTGTAGACGAGGGAGTGGGTGACCTGCTCCTTCGCCTTGCGGTACAGGCGGGAGCGCTGGCCGCGGTAGCCGCTGGCCTGCTCGAGGATCGCCCGACGCTTCTTGTGGGCGTTGACTGCCCGCTTGACGCGTGCCACTTGTTAACTCCTTGTAGCGGGGCCGTGGTTGTCGTCACACGGCCCGAATCGATTGGGTCCCGGTCCGAGTCACGCACCCCGCCCGGTCGGCGGGGCGAGGTGACTCACTTGCCGAGAAGCTTCTTGATCTTCGCGGCGTCGCCCGGGGCCATCTCGGCGTTGCCGGTGAGGCGACGCGTCACGCGGGACGACTTGTGCTCGAGCAGGTGGCGCTTGCCGGCGCGCTCGCGCAGCACCTTGCCGGAGCCGGTGACCTTGAAGCGCTTGCTGGCACCGCTGTGCGTCTTGTTCTTCGGCATGCGCCGTTCTCTCCTCGTCAGTGGCGCTCCCACCGGCACGGGCCGGCTGGCGGGAGCGTCAGATGTATCGGTTGGTGTCCGGGGCGGGTTGCCCCGGCATGAATCCGGGGCTCTCGCCCATGGATCACGCCTCGGCGGGCTCCCCGGCGGGCTCCTCCACGGGAGCACCACCCTGGCGCTCCGCCTTGCGGGCGGCCTGCGCCTCACGGGCCTCGGCCATCGCCTCGGTCTTCTTCTTGTGCGGACCGAGGACCATGATCATGTTGCGGCCGTCCTGCTTCGGGTTCGACTCGATGAAGCCGAGCTCCTGGACGTCCTCCGCGAGCCGCTGCAGCAGTCGGAAGCCCAGTTCGGGGCGGGACTGCTCGCGACCACGGAACATGATCGTGATCTTGACCTTGTCACCCTGCTTGAGGAACCGGACGACGTGACCCTTCTTGGTGTCATAGTCGTGCGGGTCGATCTTCGGCCGGAGCTTCATCTCCTTGATGACCGTGTGCGCCTGGTTCTTGCGCGCCTCACGGGCCTTCATGGCCGACTCGTACTTGAACTTTCCGTAGTCCATGAGCTTGCAGACCGGCGGACGGGCGTTCGCCGCCACCTCGACCAGGTCGAGGTCGTACTCCTGCGCAAGCTCCAGGGCCTTGGCAAGCGGCACAATGCCGACCTGCTCGCCACTGGGACCGACGAGTCGCACCTCGGGGACGCGAATCCGGTCGTTGATGCGGGGCTCGGCGCTGATGGATCCTCCTCGGTAGCACCACGCGACGGCCTGGCGGACTGCCGCGTAACGTCTGTTCGGTGTGACCAACCGCGCCGGTACATGAAAAGCAAAATGCCCCGGACGGGACACAGGCGGGGCTCCACATAGATCTGGAGCACCGCCGCGAAGTCTCCGCGGGGCGCAGCCGGACCGTTGACCCGCCAACCTGAGGTTGGCCGGGTGGGAGAACGGAGCCTCCACTTGTGGGCCGGTCACATGAGTGTCCGGCCGGTCGGAACACCAGAATACACGAGTCAAGCCCTGGCCCCCACTCGTACGCGGCTGCGTGGGCCCGGCCGGACGAGGGCGGCACTCCCGGACGCCGGGTCCGCGGAGCGGGGCCATAGGCTGGGGACGACCCCTCCTCAGGAAGAAGCCCTTAAGACATGAGTGACCAGACCCCGCAGCCGTCCGACGCCCCGCAGCCGTCCGGCGCCGCCCATGCGGCGGGCCCCGACTTCGATGCCATGACCCGTGACATCGCCGATGTCCCGGCGGTCGAGGTGATCACCACCGTCGCGGTGCATCTGATGAGCTCGGCGGCGGTCAACCTGGGGCTCGCCGAGGACGGCGAGGCGCACAAGGACCTCGACGAGGCGCGCAAGCTCATCCAGGCGCTGGCCGGCCTGGTCACCGCCAGCGCCACCGAGATCGGCTCGTACCACGCGGCACCGCTGCGGGACGGCCTGAAGTCGCTCCAGCTGGCCTTCCGCGAGGCGTCGGTCGTCCCGGACGAGCCGGGGCAGGGGCCCGGCGAGAAGTTCACCGGGCCGGTCTACGGCTAGCCCCCTCGGCCGCCGGTCCGGCGGCCCCTTCTGCGTCACCCAGCACCGCACGACGACGAGCCCCGGCCGCTGTGGCCGGGGCTCGTCGTCGTGTCGGACGAGTTCGCCGGGTCGCGCGGGGTCAGACGCGTTCGCCGGGGCCCGCGGTCGGTTCGCGGGGCGAGGCCTGGTCGGCGACGAGCACCGGTTCCTCGGGCGGGTGGGTGACCTGGTGGACCACCGCGGCGATCGCCCCGCCGATCAGGGGCGCGACGATGAAGAGCCACAGCTGGGTGATGGCCGCGCCGCCCGCGAACAGCGCCGGGCCGATGGAACGGACCGGGTTCACGGAGGTGCCGTCCAGCGGGATGCCGAAGAGGTGGACGGTGGCCAGTGCCAGACCGATCGGCAGGCCGTCGAAGCCGATCACGGCGATCCGGTGGGTGACCGCCAGCACCACGAAGACGAAGAGGAAGGTCATCACTATCTCGGCGACGAAGGCACCGCCGAGGTTGAGGTGCACCGCCGAACGGTCGCCCCAGCCGTTCGTGCCGAAGGCCGCGTGGGTCTGCAGGCCCGGGATCTGTTTGGCGACCAGGAAGAGCAGCGCGGCACCCACGATGGCGCCGAGGATCTGGGCCACCCAGTACTCGACGGCCGTCCGCGGGGTGATCCGGCGGGACAGCAGCATGCCCAGGGTCACCGCGGGGTTGATGTGGCAGCCGGAGATCGGGCCGAGCGCGTAGGCCAGGGCCAGCATGACGAAACCGAAGGCCAGGGCGATGCCGAAGGTGCCGATGTACTCGCCGGCCACCACTGCCGAGCCGACGGCGAAGAACACCAGGAGCAGCGTGCCGAGGAACTCGGACACGACCGTGCGGGTCACGACCGAAGGGGTCTCCGTCGTCTCCATAGGGGCCCTCCTCGCGTGGATCTTGAGCTCTCCTCGCATTGTGCGGCCCGGAAGACGAACCCGCCCGTCGGCGATCTTCCGGATCGCGGTGGGGCGGTCCGGGGAGGCGACGTGGCACTGCCCGGCGAGCCCTCGCTGACGGGCCCGACGGCTGGGCCCGTCAGCGCTGGTAGAGCGGTTCCCCGGTGGTCGCCGCGCCGGGCGGCAGGAGCGCCAGGTCCAGGCCCCGTACGAGCCGGGCGCGCAGGACCTCGTCGGAGGCCAGCGCCTGGGCCAGCCGCTGGGCGACCTCGGCGGTGGGGGCGTCGGCGGCCAGGCCCAGGGCGAGGGTCCCGTCGGTCTCCCGGGACGGCGCCAGACGGGCGACGAGGACGGCCGGCTCGGCGGCGAGGAGGGCGCGCAGGGCCTCGGTGACGGCCGGGTCGGCGAGCGGGTCGGCGGTCGTCCGTCCCTCGGCGAGGGCGCGCAGCGCCGGCCCGGTGAGCTGGTAGGTGACCGGTCCCGCCAGGTCGATCACGACGGTGTCGGCCTTCTCGTGGGAGGCGGCCAGCAGCGCCTGCTGCAGCGGCACGGCCACCGGCCGGGCGTCCGGGCGCCAGCGGTGCAGGGTCGCCATGCTGGTGAAGGCGGGAAGGGCCCGGCGGCCGTCCGGGGCCTGGAGGGTGGGCACGGCCATGTCGCTGGTCTTCTCCCGACGCAGCCCGTCCGGTCCCGTCTCGACCTCCCCGAGGAGGGCGACGACGGGCACGAGGAGGCGGGCGCCGGCCAGTGCGGTCAGCACCTCGGGCTCGGCGGACCGGTCGGTTCCGTAGGCCGCCAGGGCCGCGGCCAGGGCCGGATCGGCGGAGCCGTCGTCGTCGGAGAAGGCGGAGTCGGGAATGTTCTTCTGCACCCCGCGAGCGTATCGGGGGGACGACGGACGGTTTCGGCTGGGCCACCGTGCGGTGCCGCTCCGCGGGGGGCCGCGTACGAACCTGGCTTTCCCGCCGCGGGGCTTCTCGTCGTTGCGCTTTGCGGCGCCCCCGTACGTACCTGGCTTTCGCGCCGTGGTGGTTGCTCGCCGTTGCGCTTTGCGGCGCCGCCCACGTACCCGTCTGCGGCACCGCAGGTGTTGCTCGCCGTTGCTCCCCCACTGCCTAAAGGGCGTGGGAGGTACCCCCAGCGGCGGGCGGGGTTGTTTTGGGTGCGGTGACGGTCCTCCGGGGCCGGTTGTGTGGACTGCTTCGCTTTACGTCCACAC
>NZ_JBHWDV010000036.1:0-86779 GCF_042734445.1 Streptomyces sp. NPDC059649 | reverse complement strand
GTGTGGACGTAAAGCGAAGCAGTCCACACAACCGGCCCCGGAGGACCGTCACCGCACCCAACAACAACCCAGCCCGCCGCAGGCGCAACGGCGAGAAGCCCCACGGCGGGAAAGCCAGGTACGTACGGGGCGCCGCAAAGCGCAGCGGACCCGCGGCGGGAAAGCCGACTACGTGGGGGAAAGCCGCGGAAGAACCCGCTCCGTGAAGAGGTGCAGGGAGCGCCATCCCTCGTCCACCGGCATGCCGCCGCACAGGGGGTGGAGGATCAACGAGCCCTGGGTGCCTGGCTGTTGGGCCAGGGTGAGGCATTCGTCCGGGGTGACGATCCGGTAGACGCCCTCCTTGCGCAGCGTCTCGGTGTCCGTCGCCGCCGAACGCACCGCGGAGCGGACCGCCGCGGACTGCCAGGAGGCGTAGGTCCGTGCCTCGTGCAGCAGATGGCCGCCGTACTCGGCCCAGGTGCGGTCCGGGTCCTCGGAGACGTGCAGCAGGCAGGTCCGTTCGGGCGGCTGCAGCACCCAGCCCTCGGTGCCGTGGACCGCGCACTGCTCGTGGTAGTACGCCTCCAGCCCGGGCAGCCGGGCGCTGGGGAAGAACGGGAGCCCCAGCCGGGCGGCGCGCCGGGCCGCGGCCCGGGAGCTGCCGCCGACCAGCAGCAGCGGGTGCGGCCGGGTGAACGGGCGCGGGGTGACCCGGACCGTACGCCCCCGGTACGTGAACGGTTCGCCGGTCCAGGCGGACAGCAGGGTGCCGAGCACCTCGTCCTGGAGCGCGCCGCGGCCGGCCCAGTCCTTGCCGTGGGCCGCGTACTCCTCGGGCCGGTAGCCGATGCCCGCGACGGTGACCAGCCGGCCGCCGCTGAGCAGGTCGAGGGAGGCGAGGTCCTCGGCCAGCCGGAGCGGATCGTGCAGCGGGGTGATCAGTGCGGAGATCGTCACGCCGATCCGCCGCGTCGCGCCGAAGACGGCGCCCGCGAAGGTGAGCGGGGACGGCATCCAGCCGTTGCCGGTGGCGTGGTGCTCCTCGGTCTGGATCATGGTGAGGCCGCGGTCGTCGGCGAAGGCGGCCATCTCGACGGCGGCCCGGTAGCGGGCGGCGAGCGAGGCGGCGGTGGGTGCCGGGTCGACGAGGTTGACGCGCAGGACCGTGACGGGCCGGGCGGGCGGTGCGGTCGGCGCGGGCCGGGCAGCGGGCGCGGCGTCGGGCGGGGTATCGGACAGGGCACCGGACATGGCAAACGTCCCCTTCGCCAAGGACGGCTGGCGAAGGGGACGTTAGCTGACGGAGCGTCAGGTGGCCAGAGGGCGGGACCTTTCCCGCGGCCCGGTGGAGGGGCGGCGGTTCAGTTCACCTCGACCGGCTGCCGGGCCTCCGCCGGCGCCTCGGCCTCGGCCGCCGGGACGGACTCCTTCGCCACCGGGAGGACCGCGAAGACCACCGCGGCGATCGCGATCGTGGCCGCCCAGCCCAGGCCGTTCTCACCGATCCAGGTCGTGGCCAGCGGGCCGGTGAACCACTGGACCTTGGTGAAGCACAGGCCCGCGACCAGCGCCACCGTCCAGGCGGTCATGGCCTGCCAGCAGAAGCCGCCGGTGTACCAGTAGCGGCTGGTGCGGCCGGTGTCCATCAGGCCGGCGGAGTCATAGCGCACCGCGAGCTTGCGGCGGCGGAACATGTCGATGGCGTAGACGCCGATCCAGGCGGAGAAGGAGACCGCGAGCAGCGTCAGGAAGGCGATGAACTGCCCGATGAAGTCCTTCGCCACCAGCATCATGAACAGCCCGCCGATCAGGCTGATGGCGGCGTTGATGCTGACCGCCAGGGCGCGCGGCAGCTTGACGCCCATGGTCTGCGCGGTGAAGCCGGCCGAGTACATCGACAGGCTGTTGATCAGCATCATGCCGATCAGCGCGGTGATCAGGTACGGGATCGCGATGGCCCGCGGCAGGACCTCGCCGAGGAAGGACATCGGGTCGGTGTTCTGGCTGGCCAGCTCCGGGTTGGAGACCGCCATCACGCCGCCCATGAGCACCATCGGGATCAGCACCAGCGCCGCGCCGGAGATCGTGGTGCCGACGATCTTCTTGCCGGAGGCGGAGTGCGGGAGGTAGCGCGCGAAGTCCGGGCCGGTGGGGACCCAGCTGATGCCGCCGGCGGCGATGGTGCCGATGCCCGCGATCATCAGGGTGGTCGAGCCCGGCGACTTGTGGAGGATCGAGCTCCACGGCGCGGTGGCGACCAGGTAGACCAGCACGACCACGCTGATCGCGCTGAACAGGTACGTCGAGTACTTGTTGCACACGTTCAGCGCCTTGCGGCCCATGCCGCTGACCAGGAACGTGCAGGCGACGAAGGCCAGCAGGGTCACGACGACGAGGGCGTTGTTGGCCTTGATGCCGAACACCAGGCGCAGCACGGTCAGGATGGCGTACGCGCCGGTGACCGCGTTGATCGTCTCCCAGCCGAAGCGGGCGACCCACAGGATGGCGCCGGGGAAGTAGTTGCCCCGCACGCCGAAGGCGGCCCGCGAGAGCATCGCGCCCGGGGCGCCGCCCCACTTGCCGGAGACCGACAGCAGGCCGACCATGCCGAACGAGACGGCGGAGGCGATCGCGGCGACGATCAACACCTGCCAGAAGTTCAGGCTGTTGTTGATCACCAGCGAGGCCCCCATGGTGAGCAACAACACGCTGATGTTGGCGGCGACCCAGGTCGGGAACAGCTCGCGGACGCGCCCGCGGCGCTCGTGGTCCGGGACGGGTTCGATGCCGCGGGTCTCGACGGCGCCTTCGGTTTCGGGACGGGACGTGGACGTGGTGCTGGTGCCCATAGGTGCAGCTATCTCCGTGCGGGGATCTGGGGGGCACCCCCGGGGGAGGAGGTGCAGGCAGCGGCAGTGGTACCTGGCCGGAGTTCGTGATTGCCAGGACTCTACGCGCGTTGCGCGGCCGTCCACCATCGTACTTTGATCCAACTTCTGCCACTCTGCACCGTTGGATCCCTCAACGAGGACGAGTGTCACCCATGCTCATCGAAGCGTCCAGTCGGTCCCCGGCGGCCCGGCTCGGCCCGGCTCGGGCCGGCCCGGGCCGCCGGAGCCGGGATGCGGCGCGTGCGGCTCCCGCCGACGGGCCGTGGCTGATACTGGAGGGGTTATGGAATACGTCATCCTTGCTGTAGTCATCGCCGTGGTCGTGCTCGGCGCGATCAGCGGGCTCGTCGTCAGCGGCCGCAAGAAGAAGCAGCTGCCGCCGCCCCCGCCGGCCACCCCCCAGCCCACCGTCACCGCGCCCCCCGCCGAACCGCACGTCGGCGAGGAGGCCGAGGCCCCCAGCGACGAAGAACGTCGCACCATCGAGGACGTCACGCTGCCCACCGCCGAGGCCCCCGCGGCCGAGGCACCGGCCGCCGAGCCCGAGGCGCCCGCCGTCGAGGTCCCCGAGCCCACCGCCGGCCGGCTGATCCGGCTGCGCGCCCGGCTCTCCCGCTCGCAGAACACCCTCGGCAAGGGCCTGCTGAACCTGCTCTCCCGCGAGCACCTCGACGAGGACACCTGGGAGGAGATCGAGGACACCCTCCTCACCGCCGACGTCGGTGTCGCCCCCACCCAGGAGCTCGTCGAGCGGCTGCGTGAGCGGGTCAAGGTCCTCGGCACCCGCACCCCCGACGACCTGCGCGACCTCCTCCGCGAGGAACTGCTCACGCTGATCGGCCCGGACCTCGACCGGACCGTCCACACCGCCAACGGCATCGGCAACGGCGGCGACGAGATCCCCGGCGTCGTGATGGTCGTCGGCGTCAACGGCACCGGCAAGACCACCACCACCGGCAAGCTCGCCCGCGTCCTGGTCGCCGACGGCAAGTCCGTCGTCCTCGGCGCCGCCGACACCTTCCGCGCCGCCGCCGCCGACCAGCTGCAGACCTGGGGCGAGCGGGTCGGCGCCCGTACGGTCCGTGGCCCCGAGGCCGGCGACCCCGCCTCCGTCGCCTACGACGCGGTCAAGGAAGGCATCGCCGAGTCCGCCGACGTCGTCCTGATCGACACCGCCGGCCGGCTGCACACCAAGACCGGTCTGATGGACGAGCTCGGCAAGGTCAAGCGGGTCGTCGAGAAGCACGGCCCGGTCGGCGAGGTGCTGCTCGTCCTCGACGCCACCACCGGCCAGAACGGCCTGGTCCAGGCCCGGGTCTTCGCCGAGGTCGTGGACATCACCGGCGTCGTCCTCACCAAGCTCGACGGCACCGCCAAGGGCGGCATCATCATCGCCGTCCAGCGCGAGCTGAACGTCCCGGTCAAGCTGGTCGGGCTGGGTGAGGGCGCGGACGACCTGGCACCGTTCGAGCCGAAGGCGTTCGTGGATGCGCTTATCGGCGACTAGCGCGCCCGCCCGCGCGGACCTCGCAGCGCCCCGGTACGCGGGCCCGGCTCCACGGCCGGCCGTCCACCGGGGCGCTCCGCATTTCCGGTGCGCGAATTCCTGTACGCGCCGGATACCGCTGAAGTCGGGAACGCTTCGCCGTCACGCGCCGGATACCGCTGACGTCGGGAACACCTCGCCGTCCCGCGCCGGATACCGCCGAAGTCGGGAACACCTCGCCGTCCCGCCGCGTTGTGGCCCAGCAAGGGGCGCTCGTGACCCTTACGGGATCTGTTCGAGCATCCCCTACGGCCTCCCGTGCCGCGCCGGTCGCCGCCGCTCAGCCGTACAACGGCGCCCGGCCGCTCAGCCGCACAACGGCGCCCGGCCGCTCAGCCGTACAACGGCGCCCGGCCGCTCAGCCGTACAACGGCGCCCGGTGGCACACATAGGCCAGCGTCCCCAGCACCAGCCGGGCCTGCGGGGGCCGGCCCGCGGTCTCCAGGGCCGGCGGGCGCAGCCAGCGCATCGGGCCCTGCCCGCCGTGGTCGGACGGCGGCGCGGTGACATGGGTCCCGGGGCCGAGGGCCCGCAGATCGAGCGCGGCGTCGTCCCAGCCCGTCCGGTACAGCAGATCGGGGAGCTCGGCGGCCGCACCCGGGGCGACGAAGAACAGCGCCCGGCCGGTCGGGGCCAGGGCGACCGGGCCGAGCGGCAGCCCCATCCGCTCCAGCCGGGCCAGCGCGTGGCGGCCCGCGGCCTCCGGTACGTCGAGCACGTCGAAGGACCGGCCCACCGGCAGCAGGACCGCGGCCCCCGGGGTCTCCGCCCAGGCCGCGGCGGCCTTCTCCAGCGTGGCCCCGGCCGCCAGCTCCCCGGCGAACTCCAGCGGATGGGCACCGGGCGCGGGGCAGTCGGAGACGCCGCACGAACAGTCCGGACGGCCGCCGGCGGCGCGGACCGCCCGGGCGCCGGGGACGACGTCCCAGCCCCACAGCCCGGTGTACTCCGCCACCGCCGTGATCTCGGTCGAGCGGGCGCGGCGCCGGGAGACGGAACGCATCTCCCGGATACCGCCGATCGTGAAGCCCATACCCCCTCCAACGGGTGGTGCCTGGCAGTGGTTACGAGTCGGTGGGTTGACGACGGGCGTCCTTCACGCTCCGTCCCCGGCCCGCGGGGCCGGTGGTGTGCCGTGGTGCGTCGGGTGGTGCGGAGCGCCGCGTGAGCCGCTGCGTGCTTCGTTCCGCCCGGACGTGCTCGACCTGTGTCAAGTCAATCGCGAGAGCAGCGCCCGGAGTTCATTCGAAGGGGTGGCGAATGGTGGCGTTTCCGCGATCGCCCTCGCGGGGGGCGTGATCGTAGGATTACTTTCGGTGCCTGCACCCCGCAGGGGCATCGTTCGCACGGGTATGCCGGTGGCAACGCACCGGTAGAGCACAGGCCAAAAGGTGTGGCCGCGATCCGTGATCGGGTAGATGTACCCCGGACGGGCGTGGCAACGGACCGCGGCCTGTGGGCGGTTCGCCTCATGGCACCGGACACCGGGCAGCGCACCACGTACGCACCAGGCACCAAGGCAGCAATCGGGATGGGGGCTTCCAGTGGGCGGCAACGGCGGCACGGGCGGCACCGACGCCGTCAAGAAGCCCAACGCACAGTTGGGTTCGTGGTTCATGCGCAGCGGCTGGTCCAAGGGCGAGCTCGCCCGCCAGGTGAACCGCCGCGCACGGCAGTTGGGCGCACACCACATCAGCACCGACACCTCCCGGGTGCGCCGGTGGCTCGACGGCGAGCAGCCGCGTGAGCCCATCCCCCGGATCCTGTCCGAGCTGTTCTCCGAACGCTTCGGCTGCGTCGTCGGCATCGAGGAGCTGGGCCTGCGCTCCGCGCACCAGTCCCCGTCCGTCTCCGGTGTGGACCTGCCCTGGGCCGGGTCCCAAACGGTCAACCTCATCAGCGAGTTCTCCCGCAGCGACCTGATGCTCGCCCGCCGCGGCTTCCTCGGCACCTCGCTCATGCTCGCCGCCGGACCCAGCCTCATCGAGCCGATGCAGCGCTGGCTGGTGCCGGTCCCGGCGTCCCCGGCCGGCGCCGACCCGCAGCCCGACCGCGCCAGGCGCCCGGTCCGGCTCTCCAAGCCCGAGCTGGACCTGCTGGAGTCGACCACCGCGATGTTCCGCCAGTGGGACGCCCAGTGCGGCGGCGGACTGCGGCGCAAGGCCGTCGTCGGCCAGCTCCACGAGGTCACCGACCTCCTCCAGGAGACGCATCCGGAGCCGGTCACCAAGCGGCTCTTCAAGGTCGCCGCCGAGCTCGCCGAGCTCGCCGGCTGGATGAGCTACGACATCGGGCTGCAGCCGACCGCGCAGAAGTACTTCGTGCTGGCGCTGCACGCCGCCAAGGAGGCCGGCGACCGCCCGCTGGGCTCGTACATCCTCTCCAGCATGAGCCGCCAGATGATCCACCTCGCACGGCCCGACGACGCCCTGGAGCTCATCCACCTCGCCCAGTACGGCAGCCGGGAGACCGCCACTCCGCGCACCCAGGCCATGTTGTATGCGATGGAGGCCCGCGCCTACGCAGGGATGGGCCAGCCGAGCAAGGTCAAGCGGGCCGTCCGGATGGCCGAGGACACCTTCTCCGACGTCACGCCCGGCGAGCCCGAGCCGGACTGGATCCGGTTCTTCTCCGAGGCCGAGCTGAACGCCGAGAACGCCCACTCCTACCGCGACCTGGCCTACGTCGCCGGCCGCAGCCCCACGTACGCCTCGCTCGCCGAGCCGGTCATGCAGCGGGCCGTGGAGCTGTTCGGCAAGGACCCCGAGCACCAGCGGTCGTACGCGCTCAACCTCATCGGGATGGCGACCGTACGGCTGCTGCAGAAGGAGCCGGTGGCCTGCGCGGAGATGGCGCAGAAGGCCATCCCGTTCGCCCGGCAGGTCCGCTCCGAGCGGGTCAACACCCGGCTGCGGAAGACCGTGGACACCGCCGCCCGGGAATTCGGCGGGGTCGCCGAGGTCATCCGGCTCAGCGAGGACCTCGCCCGCTCCCTGCCGGAAACCGCGGAGGCCGTCTGACCGGCCCCGTCCCCGGAACACCGGCCGCGGCCGCCGCCCCGTACACCCCGACTCGGCTCCCCCCTGCCAGGTCACGCGGGCGGCGGACCGCGGCCGGCCCCTTTGTGCGCCTGTGCCGGCGCCGCTCCGCGAGGTGGTGGCTCGCCTCGGGGGCTCATGGGCTGGTCGCGGCGCGTGGCGTGTTTCCTTCGGCTGAACGGGTGAATGTGGGGCCGATCGCGGAGTTCACCGGGGCGTAACACTGCGGCGGTGTTCGTCACTGGTGCGAAACACCGGCAAGGTTTGGCCGAAACCACCCTGCGACAACCTCATCGCGAAGTCGGCCCACCAGAAACACGCCCGCACGGGCCGCATCGACGACGAGGAGACGCCGATGCCCCCAGGCATCCTGACGATCGCGGCAGACAAGGTGACATTGAGCCCGGCCAACACCGGGTTCATGCTCGTCTGCTCCGCACTGGTGATGATCATGACCCCCGGGCTCGCCTTCTTCTACGGCGGCATGGTCCGGGTCAAGAGCGTGCTCAACATGCTGATGATGAGCTTCATCAGCCTGGGCATCGTGACGATCCTGTGGGTCCTTTACGGCTTCGGCCTCGCCTTCGGTAACGACGCCGGCGGTTTCCTCGGCTGGAACGGCTCGTTCGCCGGCCTCAGTGGGATCGGCCTGACCCAGCTCTGGGGGGCCACCACCATCCCGATCTACGTCTTCGCGGTCTTCCAGCTGATGTTCGCGATCATCACGCCCGCGCTGATCAGCGGTGCGCTCGCGGACCGGGTGAAGTTCACCGCCTGGGCGCTGTTCATCGCCCTGTGGGTCACCCTGGTCTACTTCCCCGTCGCCCACTGGGTCTGGGCCGAGGGTGGCTGGCTGTTCGACCTCGGCGTGATCGACTTCGCCGGCGGTACGGCCGTCCACATCAACGCCGGTGCCGCGGCGCTCGGCGTCATCCTCGTCGTCGGCAAGCGGATCGGCTTCAAGAAGGACCCGATGCGGCCGCACAGCCTGCCGCTGGTGATGCTCGGCGCGGGCCTGCTGTGGTTCGGCTGGTTCGGCTTCAACGCCGGCTCCTGGCTCGGCAACGACGACGGCGTCGGCGCGGTCGCCTTCGTCAACACCCAGGTCGCCACCGCCGCCGCGATGCTCGGCTGGCTCGTCTACGAAAAGTTCCGGCACGGCTCCTTCACCACCCTCGGCGCCGCCTCCGGCGCGGTCGCCGGACTGGTCGCCATCACCCCGGCCTGCGGCTGCGTCAGCCCGCTCGGCGCCATCGCGGTCGGCGCGATCGCCGGTGTGCTGTGCGCCATGGCCGTCAACCTGAAGTACAAGTTCGGCTACGACGACTCCCTCGACGTGATCGGCGTCCACCTCGTCGGCGGCGTCGCCGGCTCCCTGCTGATCGGTCTGTTCGCGACCGGCGGGGTGCAGAGCAAGGCCAAGGGCCTGTTCTACGGCGGCGGCTTCGACCAGCTCGGCAAGCAGACCGTCGGAGTGGTCTGCGTACTCCTCTACTCCCTGGTGGTCAGCTACATCCTTGCCAAGGTCATCGACCTGGTGATGGGCTTCCGGGTCAGCGAGGACGAGGAGATCTCCGGTATCGACCAGGCCGCGCACGCGGAGACCGCGTACGACTTCACCGGCGCGGGCGGCGGTACCGCGACCCGCAAGGGACCGGCACTCGGCGAAGCCCTGACGAAGAAGGTGGACGCGTGAAGCTCATCACGGCAGTAATCAAGCCGCACCGGCTGGACGAGGTGAAGAACGCCCTGCAGGCCTTCGGGGTGCACGGTCTGACCGTCACCGAGGCCAGCGGCTACGGCCGGCAGCGCGGGCACACGGAGGTGTACCGCGGCGCCGAGTACACCGTCGACCTGGTGCCCAAGATCCGGATCGAGGTGCTCGTCGAGGACGCGGACGCCGAGGAACTCGTCGACATCGTCGTCAAGGCGGCCCGCACCGGAAAGATCGGCGACGGCAAGGTCTGGAGCGTCCCGGTCGACGACGCGGTGCGCGTGCGCACCGGTGAACGCGGACCGGACGCGCTCTGACACCTCCGGGACGCCACGGCGGTCCGCCGCCCGTGCGGCGGATGGCCGCCCGCCCGGCCGCGGCCCAGACTGGGCGTGCGGGGGCGGGCCGGGGACACGGAGGGCGACGGCCCCGGCGTACGGCCGGGGCCACGGGGCAAGCGGGGGACAACACGACCAAGGAGCACGGGAGTTGACCGAAAGCGTCGAGGACACGGCAGGATCCGCCGCGGCATCCGGCCACGGCGACGGGCCCGCGAACGGCGGCGGCTACCCCGCGGCCCGGGTGCGGCTCCTCCAGGACGAGAAGACCACCGGACCCGACCGCCGCGCCGCCCTCGCCCGGATCACCGACGAGTGGCTGGCCGGCCAGCTGACCCGGCACGCCACCGCCGCCGGCCTGTCCGGCACCGCACTGGTCGCGGTCGGCGGCTACGGCCGCGGCGAACTCTCCCCCCGCAGCGACCTCGACCTGCTCCTGCTCCACGACGGCCGCGCCGACCCGCGCGCCCTGGCCGCCCTCGCCGACCACCTCTGGTACCCCGTCTGGGACCTCGGCCTGGACCTCGACCACTCCGTCCGCACCCCCGCCGAGGCCCGCCGGGCCGCCCGCGACGACCTCAAGGTGCAGCTCGGCCTGCTCGACGCCCGCCACCTGGCCGGCGACGCGGAACTGAGCGCCCAGCTGCGCTCCGCGGCGTACGCCGACTGGCGCGAGAGCGCCCCCAAGCGGCTGCCGGAGCTGCACGCCCTGTGCCAGGAGCGCGCCGAGCGCCAGGGCGAACTGCAGTACCTCCTCGAACCGGACCTCAAGGAGGCCAGGGGCGGACTGCGGGACGCCACCGCACTCCGGGCGGTCGCCGCCTCCTGGCTCGCCGACGCACCCCGCGGCGGCCTGGAAGCCGCCCGTACCCTCCTCCTCGACACCCGCGACGCGCTCCACCTCACCACCGGGCGCGCCACCGACCGGCTCTCCCTCCAGGAACAGGACCAGGTCGCCGCCGCCCTCGGCGTGTCCGACGCGGACGCCCTGCTCCGCCGGACCTACGAAGCCGCCCGCACCATCTCCTACGCCGCCGACGTCACCTGGCGCGAGGTCGGCCGGGTGCTGCGCGCCCGCGCCGTCAAACCCGTCCTGCGCGGGCTGCTGACCGGCCGCACCGCCGGCAAGGGGGAGCGCTCCCCGCTCGCCGAGGGCGTCGTCGAACTCGACGGGGAAGCGGTGCTGGCCCGCACCGCCCGGCCCGAACGGGACCCGGTGCTGGTCCTGCGCGCCGCGGCCGCCGCCGCCCAGGCCGGACTGCCGCTGGCCACCGCCGCGATCCGCCGCTGCGCCACCACCCTGGCCACCCGGCCGCTGCCCCAGCCCTGGCCCGCCGAGGCGCTGGAACAGCTGGTCACGCTGCTCGGCGCGGGCGCGCCCACGGTGCCCGTGTGGGAGGCGCTGGAGGCCGAGGGCGTCATCACCCGGCTGCTGCCCGACTGGGAGCGGGTCCGCTGCCGCCCGCAGCGCAACCCCGTCCACACCTGGACCGTCGACCGTCACCTGGTCGAGACCGCCGTACGGGCCGCCGCGCTCACCCGCCGGGTGCACCGCCCCGACCTGCTGCTGGTCGCCGCGCTGCTGCACGACATCGGCAAGGGCTGGCCCGGCGACCACTCGGTGGCCGGCGAGACCATCGCCCGCGACATGGCCGCCCGGCTCGGCTTCGCCCCCCGCGACACCGCCGTCATCGCCACCCTCGTCCGCCACCACCTGCTGCTCGTCGAGACCGCCACCCGGCGCGACCTGGACGACCCGGAGACCGTCGGCGCGGTCGCCGACGCGGTCGGCAGCACCCGCACCCTGGAGCTCCTGCACGCCCTCACCGAGGCCGACGCGCTGGCCACCGGGCCCGCCGCCTGGAGCGCCTGGCGCGGCGGACTCGTCGCCGACCTGGTCAAACGGGTCGCGGCACGGCTCGCCGGGGAACCCGAGGCGGAACCGCGGGGCACCGACGGACCGACCGCGGAACAGGAACGGCTGGCCATAGAGGCCGGACGTACCGGCGGCCCGGTCCTCGCCCTGCGCACCCGCGCCGAGGCCCCCGCCGAGGACGCGCCCGGGACGGACGGCCGGGAACCGGTCGGCGTCGAGCTGCTGATCGCCGTCCCCGACCAGCCGGGCGTGCTGCCCGCCGCCGCCGGGGTGCTGGCCCTGCACCGGCTCGCCGTGCGCGCCGCCGACCTGCAGCTCCTGGACCCGATCGGCGACGGCCCGGTCCTGCTGATCAGCTGGCGGGTGGCCGCCGAATACGGCTCGCTGCCCGAGGCCGACCGGCTCCGCGCCGACCTGGTCCGCGCCCTGGACGGTTCCCTCGACGTCCCGGCCCGGCTCGCCGAACGCGAACGGGCCTACGCCCGCCGGGCCCGCGCCGTGCACGCCCCGCCGCCCCGGGTCACCGTCGCCGCCGGCAGTTCCCGCACCGCCACCGTCATCGAGGTCCGCGCCCACGACGCGCACGGCCTGCTGCACCGCATCGGCCGGGCCCTGGAGACCGCCCGGGTGGCCGTCCGCAGCGCCCACATCAGCACCCTGGGCGCGGACGCGGTCGACGCCTTCTACGTGACCAGCACCGACGGCGCGCCCCTGACGGACGCGGCGGCCCACGAGGTCGCGGCGGCGGTGGAGGCGGCGCTGCGGTAGCCGTACGTCCGGTGCGGGGGAGCGGGCCGGCGGCGCCCCGGAACGGACCGGGAAAACAGGGCAGGAACGGTTCGCTTGCCGGGCCCGATACCCTAGAAGCCGACTGACCGCACCCCGCCCCCGACCCCGAGGATCGACGACCGCCGTGTTCGATACGCTTTCCGACCGCTTGGCGAGTACTTTCAAAAACCTCCGGGGCAAGGGCCGCCTGAGCGAGGCGGACATCGACGCCACGGCGCGCGAGATCCGCATCGCGCTGCTCGAGGCGGACGTCGCCCTCCCCGTCGTCCGCGCCTTCATCAAGCAGGTCAAGGAGCGCGCCCTCGGCTCCGAGGTCTCCCAGGCGCTGAACCCGGCCCAGCAGGTCATCAAGATCGTCAACGAGGAGCTCGTCGGCATCCTCGGCGGCGAGACCCGCCGGCTCCGCTTCGCCAAGCAGCCGCCGACCGTGATCATGCTCGCGGGTCTGCAGGGTGCCGGTAAGACCACCCTCGCCGGAAAGCTGGGCCGCTGGCTCAAGGGCCAGGGCCACGCCCCGCTGCTGGTCGCCTGTGACCTCCAGCGCCCCAACGCCGTCAACCAGCTCCAGGTCGTCTCCGAGCGCGCGGGCGTCGCCTTCTACGGCCCCGAGCCGGGCAACGGCGTCGGCGACCCGGTCCAGGTCGCCAAGGACTCGATCGAGTACGCGCGGACCAAGCAGCACGACGTCGTGATCGTCGACACCGCCGGCCGCCTCGGCATCGACGCCGAGATGATGCAGCAGGCCGCCGACATCCGCGACGCGGTCGGCCCGGACGAGGTCCTCTTCGTCGTCGACGCGATGATCGGTCAGGACGCGGTCAACACCGCCGAGGCCTTCCGCGACGGCGTCGGCTTCGACGGCGTGGTGCTCTCCAAGCTGGACGGCGACGCCCGCGGTGGTGCCGCGCTCTCCGTCGCGCACGTCACCGGCAAGCAGATCATGTTCGCCTCCAACGGCGAGAAGCTGGACGACTTCGACGCGTTCCACCCGGACCGCATGGCGTCCCGCATCCTCGGCATGGGCGACATGCTCAGCCTGATCGAGAAGGCCGAGCAGACCTTCAGCCAGCAAGAGGCCGAGAAGATGGCGGCCAAGCTGGCGAAGGGCCCCAAGGAGTTCACCCTCGACGACTTCCTGGCCCAGATGGAGCAGGTCCGCAAGATGGGCTCCATCTCGAAGCTGCTCGGCATGCTGCCGGGCATGGGCCAGATGAAGGACCAGATCAACAACCTCGACGAGCGTGAGGTCGACCGCACCGCCGCCGTCATCAAGTCCATGACGCCGGCCGAGCGCCAGGACCCGACGATCATCAACGGCTCCCGCCGCGCCCGTATCGCCCGCGGTTCCGGCGTCGATGTCAGCACGGTCAAGAACCTGGTCGAGCGGTTCTTCGACGCCCGCAAGATGATGTCGAAGATGGCCCAGGGCGGCATGCCCGGGATGCCGGGCATGCCGGGGATGCCCGGCATGGGGGGCGGCGCCCGGAAGAAGAAGCAGGTCAAGCAGGCCAAGGGCAAGCGCAAGAGCGGCAACCCGATGAAGCGCAAGGCCGAGGAGGAGGCCGCGGCCGCCCGCCGCGAGGCCGCCCAGGCCGGCAACCCGCTCGGCCTGCCGCAGGCCGACCAGGAGCCGAAGAACTTCGAACTCCCCGAGGAATTCAAGAAGTTCATGGGCTGACCGGAGCCCTCCGGCGACGGCCCGCCGTACGCATGACGAGCCCCCGGCCACACCTCGTGGCCGGGGGCTCGGCGCACCGACAGCGGTGCCGGGCGCCGGCTACCGCGTCCGCGCGATCAGATAACGGAAGACATTCGGCATCCACACCGTCCCGTCCGGACGCTGATACGGATGCAGCGCCTCCGCGAGCTCCTTCTCCACCTGGCGCTGCTCGGCCACCCGCAGCGCCGCGTCGAACACACCCGTCGACAACAACCCGCGCACCGCACTCGCCAGGTCCGCGTACCCGAACGGGCAGGCCACCCGGCCCGAACCGTCCGGCCGCAGCCCGGCCCGCTCCGCCAGCTCCTCCAGATCGTCCCGGCCGCCGAGCCGCCACCCCGCGGACCCGGACACCCGGTCACCGCCGGCCTCGGCCAGCCGCTGCGCCACCCGCAGCACCCCGGCCGTCGCACACCGCTCCACCGGGCCCCAGCCGCCCAGCACCACCGCGCTGCCGCGTTCGGCCAGCCCGGCCGCCGCGGTCAGCGACGCCGCCAGCCCCTCGACGGTGCTCACACACCCCACCGGATGGAACGCGGTGACCACGTTGAACGCGGGCTCCCCGGACGCCGCGGCCTCCAGGCCGCCGCTGACCACCCGGGTGTGCTCCGGCATGCCGTCCGGCGTGAGCCGCTCGCGCGCCAGCTCCAGCCGCGACTCGTCCGCGTCCACCCCGCTGACCTGCGCCCCGCGCCCCGCCGCCAGCAGCAGCGCCAGCCCGGAACCACAGCCGAGCCCCAGCAGCCGGGTGCCCGGCCCGACGCCCAGACGGTCGTACGCGGCTTCATAGAGCGGCACCAGCATGCCCTCCTGGATCTCGGCCCAGTCACGGGCGCGCGCCCGCGACCCGGCCGGTAGGGGAGGGCCCTCACAGCGCAGGGATGCGGAGTCCGGAAGCTGGTGCCGTACGAGCGTGGGTGACATCGATAGCGCCCCTATTCGCCGAGAACCGAACCTGTTCCGTACCGATCGCCCCCGTCATCACGCGTGGTGCGCCCCCGCAACCCAGACAACTGCGCATCCGTCCGGGCGTCCAGGGGGTGCGCCGGGGTTGTCTCCCGCGCGCCCCCGTATGCGCCGGGGCCGCTCCCTGAAGCGCCGTTCCAGGGTGCCCCGGCCCGCGCCGATCCGCCACGCCAGCGCTCCCGCCAGGGGCGCTCCCGCACCTCCGTGCGCTCTCGCCCAGCGCCCGCGCGCGGCCTTACGGTGGGCTACGGCCCGGTGTCGGAACGCACAGGCACGCCCCGTAGCATCGCCGCGGCGCTCTCCGTGGTGGGCGGCCGTCGTTAGGCCGTCCGGCGTACCCGGACGGACCTGGAGACGTCCCGGAGGCCCTCTGTCGGCCCTCCGGTGCTTACGCGGGGATACGTCCCGGCTTGCGGTCCGGTGGGCGGCTTCTCCGTAGATCGGCGTAGGCGCCCCCGCGCACGGCGCATGCCCGGAAACTGACTGGTACGTGCAAATTATTTGGGATGGCCCGGAATCGGAACACTGGGCGCCCCTGGCTCGTTGTTACGACGTGAGCACGACACCGCCTGTTCTCGCCGCCGAGCTGGCGCTCGCGTGGGCCGACATTCAACGGCACCACCCCGAGCTGCCGGACCTGGCCGCGCCCGAGTCCCTGATCGGAGAGTCCTCGTCCGCCTGCGGCGCGGAGCTCTCCTTCGAACGGCTGCTCCACGAGGCAGTCCACGGCATCGCCGCCGCCCGCGGCATCCGCGACACCTCCCGGGCAGGCCGCTACCACAACCGCCGATTCCTGGCGATCGCCGAGGAGCTGGGCCTGGACCACGCCGACGAGCCGCACCCCAGCAGCGGCTTCTCGCTGGTCACGCTCAACCCCGAAGCCAGAAGGCGCTACCGCCCCACCATCGAGCGGCTCGGCAGAGCCCTCAAGGCGCATTCGGCCGCGACCGCCACCGATACCGCCCGCAGCTTCCGGGGCCCGGCCGCCCGGCACGGCTCCTCCGGAGGCGGCGTCCGCGTCAAGGCCGTCTGCGACTGCGGGCGCAATGTCCGGGTCGTTCCGTCCGTCCTCGCCCAGGCGCCGATCGTCTGCGGCGGGTGCGGCAAGCCCTTCCGGATCCCCGAGGTGGCCGCGGTCGGCTGACCCCACCGCGTGTGGCACAATGGCTAGCTGTACTCGACAGTCGCACAGGACCCCTCTCTCCTCCGGCTGACGCGTCCATCGGGCACTCGGGTACCGCAACCCCACGCGGCAGCTCGCCGTGCCCAACCACGTCAAATCCAGGAGAACCCACTCCCGTGGCAGTCAAGATCAAGCTGAAGCGTCTGGGCAAGATCCGTGCGCCTCACTACCGCATCGTCGTTGCCGACTCCCGTACCCGCCGTGACGGCCGGGCCATCGAGGAGATCGGCCTGTACCACCCGGTGCAGAACCCCTCGCGCATCGAGGTCGACTCCGAGCGTGCGCAGTACTGGCTGAGCGTCGGCGCCCAGCCGACCGAGCCGGTTCTCGCCATCCTGAAGAAGACCGGCGACTGGCAGAAGTTCAAGGGCGAGCCCGCCCCGGCGCCGCTGCTGGTGGCCGAGCCGAAGGCCGACAAGCGCGCCCTCTTCGAGGCCGCCGCCAAGGCTTCCGGCGACGAGCCGAAGGGTGAGGCCATCACCCCGAAGGCGAAGAAGGCTGACAAGAAGGCGGACGAGGCTGCGGCCGAGTCCACCTCCGAGTCCTCCGAGGCCTGAGCATGCTCGAGGAAGCCCTCGAGCACCTCGTCAAGGGCATCGTCGACAACCCCGATGACGTGCAGGTAGCCTCGCGCACCCTGCGCCGCGGGCGGGTGCTGGAGGTCCGGGTCCACCCCGACGACCTCGGCAAGGTGATCGGCCGCAACGGCCGCACCGCCCGCGCGCTGCGGACCGTCGTCGGCGCCATCGGCGGCCGCGGCATCCGCGTCGACCTCGTCGACGTGGACCAGGTCCGCTGACACGTTGAACACCGGCTCGGGCCGGGGAGGGCTTCGGCCCGCCCCGGCCCGTAGTCGTCGTCAAGGGAGAAACAAGCGTGCAGTTGGTAGTGGCGCGGATCGGCCGCGCCCACGGCATCAAGGGCGAGGTCACGGTCGAGGTACGTACCGACGAGCCGGAGCTCAGGCTCGGGCCCGGCGCCGTCCTCACCACCGACCCCTCCTCCGTGGGTCCGCTGACCATCGCGACCGGCCGGGTCCACAGCGGCCGGCTGCTGCTGCGCTTCGAAGGCGTCACCGACCGCACCGCCGCCGAGGCGCTGCGCAACACCCTCCTGATCGCCGAGGTCGACCCCGAAGAGGTCCCCGAGGACCCGGAGGAGTACTACGACCACCAGCTGATCGACCTCGACGTGGTCACCCGCGACGGCACCACCGTGGGCCGGATCTCCGAGATCTCCCACCTGCCCTACCAGGACCTGCTGATCGTCGAACGCCCCGACGGCAGCGAGGTCATGATCCCGTTCGTCGCCGAGATCGTCCCGGAGATCGACCTGGAGGAGCAGCGCGCCGTCATCGAACCGCCGGCCGGCCTCCTCGACGAAAGCCAGGCGGAGATCGCCTCCGGGCGCGAGGACAGCTGATGCGGCTCGACGTCGTCACGATCTTCCCCGAATACCTCGAACCGCTGAACGTCTCCCTGGTCGGCAAGGCGCGCGCCCGCGGCCAGCTCGACGTGCGCATCCATGACCTGCGGCAGTGGACGCACGACAAGCACCACACCGTCGACGACACCCCCTACGGCGGCGGGCCCGGCATGGTCATGAAGCCCGAACCGTGGGGCGAGGCGCTGGACTCCGTCCTGGCCTCCGGCGAGGGCGAACCGGTCATCGTCGTCCCCACCCCCAGCGGCGTCCCGTTCACCCAGCAGCTCGCCGTGGAGCTCTCCACCAAGCCCTGGCTGGTCTTCACCCCCGCCCGCTACGAAGGCATCGACCGCCGCGTCATCGAGGAATACGGCGACCGCGTCGACGTCCGCGAGGTGTCCATCGGCGACTACGTCCTGGCCGGCGGCGAGGCCCCGGTCCTCGTCATGGTCGAGGCGGTGGCCCGGCTGCTGCCCGGCGTCCTCGGCAACGCCGCCTCCCACCAGGACGACTCCTTCGCCCCCGGCCCGATGGCCGACCTCCTGGAGGGGCCCGTCTACACCAAGCCCCCGGAGTGGCGCGACCGTACGATCCCCGAGGTGCTGCTCAGCGGCCATCACGGCAAGATCGCCCGCTGGCGCCGGGACCAGGCGTTCCGCCGCACGGTCCGCAACCGCCCCGATCTGATCGAGCGCGCCGACCCCGCCGCGTTCGACAAGCACGACCGCGCGATCCTCGCCGCCCTGGGCTGGGCGCCCGGGGAGGACGGCCGATTTGGGCGGACGGCCGAGGCCGTGGAAGAATAGGCCGCTGTTGTGTGCGTCCGGCGCGCGCCCCTGCCACAGGGGGAACGACGCCCGCCCGACGGAACAGCATCCGAAGCATTCCTTTTTCGATATTCCGTTGATGACCTGTGGCATCAGCGAAGAAAGCAGTGGGTCATGCACCTTCTCGACTCCGTCGACAACGCGTCGCTGCGCAGCGACATCCCGGCGTTCCGCCCCGGCGACACGATCAACGTCCACGTCCGCGTCATCGAGGGCAACCGCTCCCGCGTGCAGCAGTTCAAGGGCGTCGTCATCCGCCGTCAGGGCTCCGGCGTCCGCGAGACCTTCACCGTCCGCAAGGTCAGCTTCTCCGTCGGCGTCGAGCGCACCTTCCCGGTGCACACCCCGATCGTCGAGAAGATCGAGGTCGTGACCCGCGGTGACGTCCGTCGCGCCAAGCTGTACTACCTCCGCGAGCTGCGCGGCAAGGCCGCCAAGATCAAGGAGAAGCGCGAGAGCTGAGCCGCGCCGCCCCGGAGCACGAATTTTTGCGCGCCGGCAACGCAAAGCCGTTCTCGCGCCGGGTGTCCGGATCCGGCCGGATAGGCTCAGGGCCCGATGGACACCGACGCACATCTCACGGAGCGCGACCCCTCTCCCACCCCCGACGTGGGGCCGGAGCAGGGGTCGCGCTCCGCGCGTTTCCCCGCCCGACTCACCGGGCTGCGCCGCCGGCCGGTCACCCTGCTCGCGCTCTGCCTGGCCTTCGTCCTGCTGCTGAGCGCCTTCGTCGCGCAACCGTTCCTGATCCCCAGCTCGTCCATGGAGAACAGCCTCCACATCGGGGACCGGGTGCTGGTCAACAAGCTGGCGTACCGTTTCGGCAGCGAGCCCGCGCGGGGCGACGTGGTGGTGTTCGACGGCACCGGCTCGTTCGTTCACAGGGAGCAGGGGGAGAATCCCGTCACGGGTCTGCTGCGCGCCGCCGGAGCGGCGCTGGGCCTGGCCCGGCCCGCCGAGACCGACTACGTCAAGCGCGTGATCGGCATCGGCGGCGACCATGTGACCTGCTGCGACAAACGGGGGCGGATCGAAGTGAACGGTGAGCCCGTCGACGAGGGCTATCTCCACCCGGGGGACGCGCCGTCCTCCGTGGAGTTCGACATCGTGGTGCCGGAAGGGAAGCTGTGGGTCATGGGGGATCACCGCGCACGGTCCAGCGACTCCCGCGACCACCTCGGCGAACCGGGCGGCGGCACGGTCCCGGTCGACGAGGTCATCGGCCGGGCGGATCTGATCACTTGGCCGGTGAGCCGCTGGCGCACGATCGACACACCGGGCTCCTTCGCCCGGATACCGGCTCCGGCAGGCCCCCATGGGTAGCCGCGGACGCCCCCGGCACGGACGCCAGGGCGGCGGGGATACCGGACGCGGAACGGCCGGCGGGCACCGCGGGGGCAGTGGCGCGCACCGCGAGGTCAGCAGTGCGTACGACGAGGGCAGTGGTGCGTACGGCGAAGGCAGCGACGCGTACGGCGGCAGGGGCGCCGCATACGGCGACGCCGGGGCGCCCAGGGAGGCCCCGACGGGCCGAGCCGGCACCGGCACCGGCACCGGTCCCACACCGCGGCGGCCGGCGACCGGCGGGCGGGCCGAGCGGCGCCGCCAGGCCAAGCGCATCAAGCGCCGCAGGCAGCGCTCCTACCTGAAGGAGATCCCCATCCTGGTGGGCGTGGCGCTGGCCATCGCCCTCGTACTGAAGACGTTCCTCGTCCAGGCCTTCGTCATCCCGTCCGGCTCCATGGAGCAGACGATCAAGATCGGCGACCGGGTCCTGGTCGACAAGCTCACCCCCTGGTTCGGCTCCAAGCCGGAACGCGGCGACGTCGTGGTCTTCAAGGACCCCGGAGGCTGGCTCAAGGGCGAACAGCACCAGCCGACGGACGACGCGGGCGCCTTCCAGCCGGTCAAGGACGCCATGACCTTCATCGGGCTGCTGCCGTCGGCCGACGAGCAGGACCTGATCAAGCGGGTCGTGGCGGTCGGTGGCGACACCGTCAAATGCTGTGACAAGCAGGGCCGGGTCACGGTCAACGGCAGCCCGCTCACCGAGCCGTACGTCCATCCGGGCAATCCGCCGTCCCAGATCAAGTTCACCGTCAACGTCCCCACCGGCCGGATCTTCGTGATGGGCGACCACCGTTCGGACTCCGCCGATTCGCGCTTCCACCTGGACGAGCCGTACCGTGGCACGGTCTCGGAGGACAACGTCGTGGGCCGGGCAGTGGTGATCGCCTGGCCGTTCAGCCACTGGCGGCGCCTCGAAGAACCGGACACGTTCGGGACGGTGCGCGACGCGCCGGGCGCCAAGGCGTCCGCGGCGGGCGTGCCGCATAGGCTGTCACCCGAGAGTTTGACCGTACTCCCGACCCCTGCGGAACTCCCGCTCGTTATGGGAGTGGTGGGCCTGCACCGGTTGACGGGCGGGCGAGTGCGTGGAGTGAGGAGCAGACGTGGGGGACTTGGCGGTCGGCGCGCGGTCCGGAACCGGAGAGCCCGAAGAGCCGGCGCGGCGCGGTGAGACCCCGCAGTCGGCGGCGAGTTCCGTGCATCCGTCACCATCACAGTCACGAGCGGAGTCAGAACCGTCACGGCCGCAGTCACCGGCCGCGGCCCGGACGCGGTCACCGGGCCCGGTGGACCTGGACAAGCCGAACGGTGCCGGCGCACCGGATCCGGCCGGCGGGTCCGACGGCTCCGGTGCGACGGACGGAGCAGCGGGTGAGGAGACCGGCGGCAGCATGAAGAAGGGCAAGAAGCCGCGCGCCTTCTGGAAAGAGCTGCCGATTCTGATCGGGATCGCCCTGCTCCTCGCGCTGCTGATCAAGACGTTCCTGGTCCAGGCGTTCTCCATCCCGTCCGACTCGATGCAGGACACCCTGCAGCGCGGGGACCGGGTGCTGGTCGACAAGCTGACGCCGTGGTTCGGCGCGAAACCGCAGCGCGGTGAGGTCGTCGTCTTCCACGATCCGGGCGGCTGGCTGAACGAAACGCCGACCCCCGAGCCCAACCCCGTGCAGAAGGTCCTCAGCTTCATCGGGCTGATGCCCTCGGCCGAGGAGAAGGACCTGATCAAGCGGGTCATCGCGGTCGGCGGCGACACCGTCGAGTGCCACGGCAGCGGCCCGGTCAAGGTCAACGGCAAGGCGCTGAAGGAGAGCTCGTACATCTTCCCCGGCGCCACCCCGTGCGGTGACCGCGCGTTCGGCCCGATCCACGTCCCCAAGGGCCGGATCTGGGTGATGGGCGACCATCGCGACGACTCCCTCGACTCCCGCTACCACCAGAACCTCAAGGGCCACGGCACGGTCTCGGAGGACGAGGTCGTGGGCCGGGCCTTCACCATCGCCTGGCCGGTCAACCGCTGGGCGACCCTGCCGGTCCCGGACACCTTCGACCAGCCCGGCCTCGACAAGGCCATGGCGGCGGCCCCGGCGGCCCTCGGGCTGGCCGGCGCGGTACCGCTGGTGCTGTGGCGGCGCCGGAGGCAGACCACCGGTGCGGCCGTGGACGCGGGGCCGAGCGCGGCGCGCGGCACGGAGGGCGGGCGAGAGTAGAGCCAGCTGTGGCCGGATGGTGCCTGTGGGCGCCGTCCGGAGATGACTGCCCGGGCGAGACCCGGGCAGTCGGCGTTTTTGGGGGCTCTGGTGCGGGCTTCTCCTGGGACGGGAGTGTCTGGGGTGGTTGGCTTGGTGGAGGCGGGAGTGTCCGCGGAACGGGATCACGGGCCCGACCCAGGTACTGACCGGAGCGCGTAACCCCAGGTAAGGTGCCGTCCCGGATCTTCGACGCGGGCCGGGCCTGCGGGGTGGGAGCGCTGGGATGAGCAGCAGTACGGAACACCGGACCGACGGTCGCGGCCGGACAGCGGGCAGTGTGCTGTCCGGTCTCGCGATGGCCGCCGGCTGTGTGCTGTTCCTCGGCGGCTTCGTATGGGCGGCCCTGATCTACCGCCCGTATACGGTGCCGACCGATTCGATGTCACCGACGATCGAGGCCGGGGCCCGGGTCATCGCCGAGAAGGTGGACGGCTCCCAGATACGCCGCGGCGACATCGTCGTCTTCAAGGACTCCTCGTGGGGCGACCTGCCGATGGTCAAGCGGGTCGTCGGTGTCGGCGGCGACAAGGTCGCCTGCTGCACCAAGCAGGGTCGGTTGACCGTGAACGGCACCCCCGTCGAGGAACCGTATCTGCAGGGCAGCGGCCCCGCCTCGCCCGTCGGCTTCAAGGCCAAGGTGCCCACCGGTCAGCTCTTCCTGCTCGGCGACCACCGCAGCGACTCCATGGACTCGCGGGTCCACCTCACAGACGGCGACCACGGCTCGGTGCCGCGCGACGCCGTGGCCGCCCGGGTCGACGCCCGCGCCTGGCCGCTCGGCAGCGTCGGCGTGATGGACCGCCCGGCCGCCTTCTCGGCCCTCCCCGGCGGCACGTCCCAGCCGGGCCCCATCCAGCCCATCACGCTCACCGTGGTGGCCGGCGCGGTCCTCATCCTCGGCGGCGCGGCCTACGGCCCGATCGCCCGGCGCACCGGACGCACACGTGCCTGAGCGGCCGAACCCCGACGACGGGTGCCGGCTGGCACGGCCGGGCGTCGGGGGAGAGCCGGGTCCCGGGGGAGAGGCGCGGGCGGAGGCCGAGCCGGCGACCGCCGTCCGCCAGGCCTCCCGCGTCATCCTGCTCGACCCCGACGACCGGATCCTGCTCCTCCACGGCTTCGAACCGGACGACCCGACCGACACCTGGTGGTTCACGCCCGGTGGCGGCCTGGAAGGCGACGAGACCCACGAGGAGGCCGCCCGCCGGGAACTCGCCGAGGAGACCGGCATCACGGACGCCGTCCTGGGCCCCGTCCTGTGGAAGCGGCGCTGCGCCTTCCCCTTCGACGGACGACGCTGGGAGCAGGACGAGTGGTACTACCTGGCGACAACCGACCGGACTGCCACCCACATGGGAGGGCAGACGGCCCTGGAACGACGCAGCGTCTCGGGACTGAAGTGGTGGACTTGGGAGGAACTGTCCGCCTCACATGAGACGGTGTACCCGACCAGACTCGTCGAGCTGCTGCGCACACTGCTCGACGAAGGGCCCCCGAGTGCGCCGGTCCTCCTGGAGACCGAGCGAGCCTGACGCACAATAGGGGGACGCACGGCTGAAGGGGATCTGCCATGAGCGCCGAGGACCTCGAAAAGTACGAGACCGAGATGGAGCTGAAGCTCTACCGGGAGTACCGCGACGTCGTCGGGCTGTTCAAATACGTGATCGAGACCGAGCGTCGCTTCTACCTGACCAATGACTACGAAATGCAGGTGCACTCCGTACAGGGCGAGGTCTTCTTCGAGGTCTCGATGGCGGACGCCTGGGTCTGGGACATGTACCGGCCGGCCCGTTTCGTCAAGCAGGTACGCGTCCTTACGTTCAAGGACGTGAACATCGAAGAGCTCAACAAGAGCGATCTGGATCTTCCTGGCAGCTGATCGGCGGTACTCCCTGCGCGGCCGCGCAGGGCGGGACAGCGCGGCCGCCGTCACCCGCCCGGGTGAGCGAGTTATCCACAACCGGCCGGTTATCCACCAAGATCCAATAAGCCCGGGCGGGCGCGTCACAGTCGGTGCCGGAGGTGGTACCGATGAACGCCACGCACGCCCGGCACCCGGCCGGACCCCACACTCACACCCAGACCTCGCCCACGACCCACACCCCACGCACGACCCCCGGGACACCAGCGGCCCTCCCGGCATCCGCGAAGCCCAAATCGCCCGCACCCCCGCCCCGGCCCAGGACGGCCCGAAAGCGACGTCCCCCGGCAACGACCGCACCCCCACGCACCGACGTCCGACGACGCGCTCTCGGCCGCTACGGCGAGGACCTGGCCGCCCGACACCTCACCGACGCCGGCCTGCGGATCCTGGCCCGCAACTGGCGCTGCCGGGAGGGCGAGATCGACCTCGTCGCCGCCGACGGTGACGCCCTGGTGATCTGCGAGGTCAAAACCCGCCGCGCCGGCCGGTACGAGCACCCCATGGCCGCCGTCCGCCCCGAGAAGACCGCCCGCCTCCGCATGCTGGCGGAACGCTGGATGGAACGCCACGGCGGCCCACCTCCCGGCGGCGTCCGGATCGACGTCATCGGAATCGTCCTGCCCACCCGCGGCGCCCCGGCCGTCGAGCATGCGCGAGGGGTGGCCTGAATGGGATTCGCCCGCACGTGCTCGGTCGCCCTGGTCGGCGTCGAAGGAGTCGTCGTCGAGGTACAGGCCGACCTCGAACCGGGCGTCGCCGCCTTCACCCTCGTCGGACTCCCCGACAAGAGCCTCATCGAATCCAGGGACCGGGTCCGCGCCGCCATCGTGAACTCCGGCGCCGAATGGCCACAGAAGAAGCTCACCGTAGGCCTCAGCCCGGCCTCCGTCCCCAAGGGAGGCAGCGGGTTCGACCTGGCCGTCGCCTGCGCCGTCCTCGGCGCCGCCGAACGCCTCGACCCCCGCGAACTCACCGACCTCATGATGATCGGAGAACTGGGCCTGGACGGCCGGGTCCGCCCCGTACGCGGCGTGCTCCCCGCCGTGCTGGCCGCCGCCGACGCCGGATACCGCCAGGTCGTCGTCCCCGAACGGACCGTCGCCGAGGCCTCCCTCGTACCCGGCATCTCCGTCCTCGGCGTCCGCAGCCTGCGCCAGCTCATCGCCGTCCTCGCCGACGAACCGGTGCCCGAGGAGGAAGACGGCTCGGAGGAAGGACGCCCCGACCCGCTGCTGGCCGGCCTGGTGGTCCCCGGCACCGGCACCGGCGCCGGACTCCCGCGCGGCGAGCACGTCCCCGACCTCGCCGACGTCGCAGGTCAGCACACCGCCCGCCGCGCCCTGGAGGTGGCCGCCGCCGGACGGCACCACATCTTCTTCAAGGGCCCGCCCGGCGCAGGCAAAACCATGCTCGCGGAACGGCTTCCAGGACTGCTGCCACCCCTGGCGCCCAAGGAATCGCTGGAGGTCACCGCCGTCCACTCGGTAGCCGGCACGCTCCCACCAGGACAACCACTGGTCGACCGACCGCCCTACTGCGCCCCGCACCACTCCGCGACCATGGCCTCCCTCGTCGGCGGCGGCACCGGACTGCCCCGCCCCGGCGCGGTGTCCCTCGCCCATCACGGAGTTCTCTTCGTGGACGAGGCCGCCGAATGCAGGCCCAGCGTCCTCGACGCACTGCGTCAGCCCCTGGAATCCGGCCATGTCGTCGTCGCCCGGGCCGCCGGCATGATCCGCATGCCCGCCCGCTTCCTCCTGGCCCTCGCCGCCAACCCCTGCCCCTGCGGCCGGCACGGCACCCTCAGCGGCGGCTGCGAATGCCGCCCCTCCTCCATCCGCCGCTACCGCGCCCGCCTCTCCGGCCCCCTGATGGACCGGGTCGACCTCCGCATCGCCGTGGAACCGGTCGCCCGCTCCGAACTCGTCGCACTGAGCCGGGGCGCCGAATCCAGCGCGACCGTGGCCGACCGCGTACGAGCCGCCCGCGAACGCGCAGCGGCCCGCCTCGCCGGCACCCCCTGGCACACCAACAGCGAGGTCCCCGGCCACGAACTCCGCACCCGCTGGCAGGCCGACCCCGGTGCCCTCGCCCAAGCGGAACGCGACCTCGAATGCGGCCTCCTCACCGCCCGCGGACTCGACCGTGTCCTCCGCGTCGCCTGGACCGCCGCCGACCTGGCCGGCCGCGACCGCCCCACCAGCGACGACGTCAACTGGGCCCTGGAACTCCGCACCGGTGTCCGCCGCGGCGCCCTGACCACGGCGGGCGGCGGACCACCGCCCGGGCCCGCCCACGAGACCGCACCCGCCCGCCCGCAAGGCACCCAGAAGCAGGACTGACCGACCATGACCGGACTCGACGAATGGGGCTTCGCTACCCCCGCCCCCGACACGGACCCCCACGCAGGCACCAACACCGCCTGTAACCCCGAAGACCGCAACCACCCCCCACCCGCCGACCCCACAGGCGGACAACCACCCCACCCCCCGAACCGCCCCCCGACCGAACCGGACCACACCCACCCACCCGGCCGCCCACCCACTCCCCACCCGCCCTACGAACCACACCGCAGCGCCCGCGCCGCCCTCACCCGGATCCTCGAACCGGGCGACGAAACCGCCGGCCGCTGGCTGAACGACATGGGCCCGGTCGCCCTGCTGCATGCGCTCACCGACGACGACGCGGCCCCGCCCCCGGGCGCAAGCAAGACCAAACTCACCGGCCTCAGACAGCGCGCCGCACGGGCCCGCCCCGCCGAAGACCTCGCCGCCGTCGCCGCACTCGGCGGCCGGTTCGTCTGCCCCGGTGACGAGGAGTGGCCCAGCCAGCTCGACGACCTCGGCGACGCCCGCCCCATCGGCCTCTGGGTGCGCGGCCGGGCCCACCTCCGGCTCTGGGCGCTGCGCTCCGTCGCCGTCGTCGGCGCCCGGGCCTGCACCGAATACGGCGCCCACCTCGCCACCACCCTCAGCGCCGGGCTCGCGGAACGCGGCTGGGCCGTCGCGTCCGGCGCCGCGTACGGCGTCGACGGCGCGGCCCACCGCGGCGCGTTGGCCGCCAACGGCGCCACCCTCGCCGTACTCGCCTGCGGCGTCGACTACGCCTACCCCCGCGGCCACACCGAGTTGATCGACCGCATCACCGAACAGGGCCTGGTCATCGCCGAGTTACCACCCGGCGACCACCCCACCCGCAGCCGCTTCGTCCAACGCAACCGCGTGATCGCCGCCCTCACCCGCGGCACCGTCGTCGTGGAGGCCGAACTCCGCAGCGGCTCGCTCGTCACCGCCCGCCGGGCGCTCGCCCTCGGCCGCTTCACGATGGGCATGCCCGGCCCCGTCACCAGCGGCCTGTCCGCCGGAGTACACCAACTCCTGCGCGGCGAGGCCGCCCTGGTCACCGACGCCGACGAGGTCATCGAACTCGTCGGCAGCATCGGCGACCTTGCCCCCGCGCGACGCGGACGGACCCACCTCCGTGACCTCCTCGATCCCGTCGCAACCCGCGTACTGGAGGCACTGCCCGCGCGCGGGAGCACGGACACCGGTCATCTCGCGCGGGAAGCCGGCACATCCCGCGACCTCACGCACACCAAACTCTTCGAGCTGCAGTCCCTCGGATTCGTTCAAAGGTGCGGTGAGGGCTGGGAGTTGGCCCGACGCGCCGAGACGACGGACGGTTCCCGGCGAGGCGGTACTTGACCTGGGGCGAACGGGTGAAAGGGTGAGGGGAATGACCGCAGAATCCAGGTTTGCGATGCTTCGGCACCCGTGTCCGGCCCACAGCGAGACGGCGATAGTGCGCACCGGGCACACATGCCGCCCGCCCTGTCGCCGCATGCACCCCCACGGCTCGCCACCGGCGCACGCCCGGCATCGCACGCGCGCGTCGACACGCCGTACGAGGTAACCCTGAGGTGCGGGCAGCGGAACGTATCTGCGCACGCCCGAACTCGCTCTCCTCGCGGACCGCAACACTCCGGTCACGCTACGCTCACACCCAATTCATCCCTCACACATCCATCCACCCGCGTCTCGGCAGAACGGCTCAAGGCGACGAATGCCCCAGCACACCTCCGGGTCTGACCGTGCGGCAGTACCACCCGCCGCACGCGGCAGCGTGCGCCCCGCCCCACCCACCTCGCTCGACGAGCTGTGGCGCTCCTACAAGGCATCAGGTGACGGACGGCTGCGGGAGCAGCTGATCCTGCACTACTCGCCGCTCGTCAAGTACGTCGCCGGCCGTGTCAGCGTCGGCCTGCCGCCCAACGTCGAACAGGCCGACTTCGTCTCCTCCGGAGTGTTCGGACTGATCGACGCCATCGAGAAGTTCGACCCCGAACGCTCCATCAAATTCGAGACGTACGCCATCACCCGCATCCGCGGCGCCATGATCGACGAACTGCGCGCCCTGGACTGGATCCCGCGTTCCGTACGCCAGAAGGCCCGCGCCGTCGAGCGCGCCTACGCCACCCTCGAAGCGCAGCTGCGCCGGACCCCGACCGAGGCGGAGGTCGCCGAGGAGATGGGCATCGCCCTGGAGGAGCTGCACGGCGTGTTCAGCCAGCTGTCCCTGGCGAACGTCGTGGCCCTCGAAGAGCTGCTGCACGTCGGCGGCGAGGGCGGCGAACGGCTCAGCCTGATGGACACCCTCGAGGACACCGCTGCCGAGAACCCGGTCGAGATTGCCGAGGACCGCGAACTCCGCAGGCTGCTCGCCCGCGCCATCAACACCCTGCCCGAACGCGAGAAGACCGTGGTCACCCTCTACTACTACGAGGGGCTCACCCTCGCCGAGATCGGCAACGTCCTCGGCGTCACGGAGAGCAGGGTCAGCCAGATCCACACCAAGTCCGTCCTCCAGCTCAGAGCCAAGCTCGCCGACGTCGGCCGCTGAGGGCCGGGCGTGGGGCCGCACGCTGGGTCCCAGGCTGACTCGGAATCCCCGCGCTGAGGCGTCTGCTGAGTCGATCCCTGAGTCGCCTGCTGAGTCGATCCGCTGAGTCGTCACGGCTCCCGTTGCTTGCCCGACCCGGACGACGTGTCGCCATGCGGAGTGCCGCGCCGGGGACGTCATCCGTAGAGTGGTGGCGTGCCCAGGATTCGAGCGGCCTCCGTGGCCGAGCACCGGACGATGCAGCGCGGCGCCCTGTTGGACGCCGCTCGCACCTTGCTGTCGGAAGGCGGAACCGAAGCGCTGACCTTCCCCGCCCTCGCCGAGCGCACCGGACTCGCGCGCTCCTCCGTGTACGAGTACTTCCGCTCGCGCGCAGCCGTCGTCGAGGAGCTGTGCGCCGTCGACTTTCCCGTATGGGCCGCCGAGGTGGAAGCGGCGATGCAGCGCGCCGACACCCCCGAGGAGAAGATCGAGGCGTACGTACGGCGACAGCTCGCCCTGGTCGGTGACCGGCGCCACCGTGCCGTCGTCGCCATCTCCGCCGGCGAGCTGGACGCCGGTGCACGCGAGAAGATCCGCGCGGCCCACGGCGGCCTCATCGCCATGATCGTCGAAGCCCTCGCCGCCCTCGGACACGAACAGCCCCGCCTCGCCGCGATGCTCCTCCAAGGGGTCGTCGACGCCGCCGTCCGCCGCATCGAACTGGGCGCCGCAGAGGACCCAACCGACATCACAGAGGCAGCCGTCTCCATGGCCCTCCACGGCATCCACGGCTAGGGCCCTGCAACACGGCAATCAGGGCTAGCGCCCTTCGCGCCGCATTCGGGCATTCACGGCTGGCACTCTTCTGGGCGGTGGGCCCTGGTCGGAGCGGCCGGATGCAGGGAGCCTGCTGTCTTTCCCTTCCACCACCCCGGGGGCCTCCCCCCGCCCCACCCACCCCCTCCCACACCCGCCCCCCCGCACGTCACCACCCACCTCTCGTTGGCGCAGCCCGCAGCCCGCAGCCCGCAGCCCGCAGCCCGCAGCCCGCGGTGCCAGGGGGCCGGGGGCCGGCACAGTGACCCGAGGGACTCAAGACGTCTGCGGCTCAAGGCCCACCGGAAGACCCGCACGAACCGCACGAACCGCCTAGCGCCCGCCTTACCCCGGCCGCTCTGCCCGGCCACCCCCTCGCATCGAACGACGTCTGACCGAGCGGTCAGCACGTAGTCGGCCCAGCGCCCAGAGCGCCGCCCCCGCCAGCACGACCGCGCCTGTGACGGCTGCTCCCGTTGGTGCCGCCTCCGTCTCCCGAGCCGTAGATGCCGCACTCACGGGGCTTGGTGCATGCACTGGCTGATCTGGGCGCGAGCCCGCCGTCTCCGCGCTGTTGCCAGGCGGCACAGGGATACCGAATACCGGCAGCAGCCGTGACGGGCCTCCACTGCGCATGCTCGGGGGCAGCAGGGACAGTGGGTCCAGGTAGGTCTTGCCGCGGCGCAGCCCCCAGTGGAGACACGGTGCCCGGCAGTGGAAAGGCCCCCGCTGGAGTACGGCGACCGGCTGGCCGGCCGTGACCCGCTGGCCCTTACGGACCGTGGCGCGTACGGGCTCGTACGTCGTGCGTAAGGGAGGGTGGCCGGAGTGGGCCACCTCGATGGTCAGCACGCCGCGGCCGGCCACGGTCCCGGCGAACGCCACTTGACCCGGCGCGGCGGCCCGTACCGTCGTGCCGGCGGAAGCTGCCAGGTCCACGCCGCGGTGCCCGGCCGCCCATGGTGCCGGCGGCGGCTCCCAGCCGCGTAACACAGTGGGGCGTATCCCTTCCGGGCCCGCCACTGGCCAGGCCCGCTCACCCCCGGCGGCCTGCGTCCCCCCGGACTCGGCACCACCACCCCCGGTACCACCGACCTCGCCACCACCCCCAGCACCACCGGACTCGGCCTCGGTCGCGGCCTCAGCGTTTCGCCCCAGGTCCACAGCCCGCCGCCCCTCACGCGATGTCGCCGCCTCCGCCCCCTGCCTCGTTACCTGCACCCCGCGCCCCGCTGCCACCCCCGACCCCAGCCCGCTCGCCGCCGCGTGCGCGAGTGGCGAGGCGGTCAAGGCCAGTGCCAGCGTCAGTGCCGGGGCCAGCAGGGTTCTGGTCACTCGGGCCGGAAAGAAGCAGCTCGGCCCGTAGCCGGCCGAGTCGCCGAGCGGCGGCAAGAGGGTCGATGGGAACGCCGATGGGGACGGGGAAGTCGAGGGGAACCGGGAAGCTGTGTGCCGGCCGGCGCGCCGCCAGCCCCCGCCTAAGCCCACGCCGGTGAGCCGGACGCCGTGCGATCGATCTCGTCGTGCCTCTCGCACGTCTCGCACGTCTCGCACGTCTCGCACTCGTACGTTGTGCGGTCGATGGTGCTGATCTTGTCGATCTTGTCGTGCCCGTCCTCGTCGAACCCGTAATTGCTGTGACGACAGGCGCCTTCGGCCCTCCTGCTGCTGTCGTTCCCGTTCCCGTTCCTGTTCCGGTTCCTGATCTCGTTCTCGTCCTTGTTCGTGTTGCTGTCGTTGCTGTCGCATGGCTCGACAGTGGCGCAGTCCGGCCAGGCGTGGGGATCTTGGTTCGGAACTGTGGATAACGGGCCGGTTGTGGACAACTGCCTCACCCGGACGGGTGTCGGTCTCACCCGCTCAGGGCTCGAAATGATGCGTGTCGCCCGGTGCATCGGCCGTCCCGTACACTTCTGGTGGCGATCCGGGTCACCGGGTCGACTTCGCACGCCCCGCCGTCAGTGCAGCAGTCCCGTTCGGGCAGCACGTCGGCCGCGCTCCTCGGTCCTCGGACGGCTCCGCAAGGTGTCTTCCCCGGCAGGCGCGTCGGGGCGTCAGGCACCGCGGCCGACCGGTCGCAGTGGAACCGAGAACAACAAGGAGTACGGCCATGGCCGTCGTCACGATGCGGGAGCTGCTGGAGAGCGGCGTCCACTTCGGGCACCAGACCCGCCGTTGGAACCCGAAGATGAAGCGCTTCATCTTCACCGAGCGCAACGGCATCTACATCATCGACCTGCTCCAGTCGCTGTCGTACATCGACCGCGCCTACGAGTTCGTCAAGGAGACCGTCGCCCACGGCGGCTCCGTGATGTTCGTCGGTACGAAGAAGCAGGCCCAGGAGGCCATTGCCGAGCAGGCGACCCGCGTGGGCATGCCCTACGTGAACCAGCGCTGGCTCGGCGGCATGCTGACCAACTTCTCGACCGTCTACAAGCGCCTGCAGCGCCTCAAGGAGCTCGAGCAGATCGACTTCGAGGATGTGGCCGCGTCCGGCCTCACCAAGAAGGAGCTCCTGGTCCTCTCCCGTGAGAAGGCCAAGCTGGAGAAGACCCTGGGCGGTATCCGCGAGATGCAGAAGGTGCCCAGCGCCGTCTGGATCGTGGACACCAAGAAGGAGCACATCGCCGTCGGCGAGGCGCGCAAGCTCAACATCCCGGTCGTCGCGATCCTCGACACCAACTGCGACCCGGACGAGGTCGACTACAAGATCCCGGGCAACGACGACGCGATCCGCTCCGTCACCCTGCTCACCCGCGTGATCGCCGACGCCGTCGCCGAGGGCCTCATCGCCCGCTCCGGCGCCGCCACCGGCGACCAGAAGCCCGGCGACAAGGCTGCCGCCGAGCCGCTGGCCGAGTGGGAGCGCGACCTGCTTGAGGGCGAGAAGAAGGCCGACGAGGCGGAGAAGCCCGCCGAGGCTCCGGCGGCCGCCGAGGCTCCGGCCGCTGAGGCTCCGGCCGCCGAGGCCGAGAAGCCGGCTGCGGACGCCGAGCAGGCCTGAACAAGGACCGGTTGACGACGGCGGGGGAGTGCGCCACGAGCGCCGCCCCCGCCGTCCACCCGTAGATCTTTCGACTTCGAGATTTCGAGAAGAGATTCACAGACCATGGCGAACTACACCGCCGCCGACGTCAAGAAGCTCCGCGAGCTCACCGGCGCCGGCATGATGGACTGCAAGAAGGCCCTGGACGAGGCCGAGGGCAACGTCGACAAGGCCGTCGAGGCGCTGCGCATCAAGGGCCAGAAGGGCGTCGCCAAGCGCGAGGGCCGCTCCGCCGAGAACGGCGCGGTGGTCTCCCTGATCGCGGACGACAACACCTCCGGCGTCATCGTCGAGCTCAAGTGCGAGACGGACTTCGTCGCCAAGGGCGAGAAGTTCCAGGCCGTCGCCACGGCGATCGCCGAGCACGTCGCGAAGACCTCCCCGGCCGACGTCGAGGCCCTGCTCGCCTCCGAGATCGAGCCCGGCAAGACCGTCCAGGCGTACGTGGACGAGGCCAACGCCAACCTGGGTGAGAAGATCGTCCTGGACCGCTTCGCGCAGTTCTCCGGCGGTTACGTGACGGCGTACATGCACCGCACCATGCCCGACCTGCCGCCGCAGATCGGTGTCCTTGTCGAGTTCGACAAGGAGAACGCCGAGATCGCCAAGGGTGTCGCCCAGCACATCGCCGCCTTCGCGCCGAAGTACCTCTCCCGCGAGGACGTCCCGGCCGAGGTCGTCGAGGCCGAGCGCCGCGTCGCCGAGGAGACCACCCGCCAGGAGGGCAAGCCCGAGGCCGCCCTTCCGAAGATCGTCGAGGGTCGCCTCAACGGCTTCTTCAAGGACGCGACGCTGCTCGGCCAGCCGTACGCGCTCGACAACAAGAAGTCCGTCGAGAAGGTCCTCCAGGAGGCCGGTGTCACCCTGAAGCGCTTCTCGCGCATCAAGGTCGGCATCTGAGAGCCTGCCGCAAGGCAGCGAATGACCTACGACCCCGCTAGGGTCGTACGCAGTCGGCCGCTCACCGGCCGACCGCAGATGTGACGAGGAGGCCATTGCCGCACAGGGATCTGGACCAGACCCACGGCAATGGCCTTCTTCGTATGTGCACGAGGAGAGCTCAATGAATCACGGTGCCGACGGCGCGCACACCGACCATGCCACCAAGGACGGCAGGCGGCGCTTCCTGCTGAAGCTGTCCGGCGAGGCGTTCGCCGGCGGCGGCGGACTGGGCGTCGACCCCGACGTCGTGCACGCGATGGCCCGCGAGATCGCCGCCGTGGTGCGCGACGGTTACGAGATCGCCATCGTGATCGGCGGCGGCAACTTCTTCCGCGGCGCCGAACTCCAGCAGCGCGGCATGGACCGGGCCCGGTCCGACTACATGGGCATGCTCGGCACGGTCATGAACTGCCTGGCCCTCCAGGACTTCCTGGAGAAGGAGGGCATCGACTCCCGCGTCCAGACCGCGATCACCATGGGCCAGGTCGCGGAGCCCTACATTCCGCTGCGCGCGGTACGCCACCTGGAGAAGGGCCGGGTCGTCATCTTCGGCGCCGGTATGGGCATGCCGTACTTCTCCACCGACACCACCGCCGCCCAGCGCGCCCTGGAGATCGACGCCGAGGCCATGCTGATGGGCAAGAACGGCGTGGACGGGGTCTACGACTCCGACCCCAAGGTCAACCCGGACGCGGTCAAGTTCGACGCCCTCGAATACGGTGAGGTCATCACCCGTGACCTGAAGGTCGCGGACGCCACCGCCATCACGCTGTGCAGGGACAACAAGCTCCCGATCCTCGTGTTCGAACTGCTCGCCGAGGGCAACATCGCGCGTGCGGTGAAGGGTGAGAAGATCGGCACGCTCGTCAGCGATCAGGACACCCGGGCCTGACGGCCCCAACTGCCGCCCTTCCGTACGGGCATCGGTCCGTACGGGCGGCAACTCCCGGCCGGGGTAAGACCTCGGTACGGGGATGGACAACCGCCTGCCGGTCGGACACCGTGCAGGAGTAGACGCGCGGCAGGGGCGAGGCTCTGCTTCTTACCGAAAAGACCAGGAGCAAGTGGTGATCGAAGAGATCCTCCTCGAAGCCGAGGAGAAGATGGAGAAGGCCGTCGTGGTCGCCAAGGAGGACTTCGCCGCGATCCGCACCGGGCGTGCGCACCCGGCGATGTTCAACAAGATCGTGGCGGACTACTACGGCGCCATGACGCCCATCAACCAGCTGGCGTCGTTCTCGGTTCCCGAACCGCGGATGGCCGTGGTGACCCCGTTCGACAAGAGCGCGCTGCGCAACATCGAGCAGGCGATCCGCGACTCGGACCTCGGGGTCAACCCGAGCAACGACGGCAACATCATCCGGGTGACCTTCCCCGAGCTGACCGAGGAACGCCGCAAGGAGTTCATCAAGGTCGCCAAGAACAAGGGCGAGGACGCGAAGATCTCGATCCGCAGCGTCCGCCGCAAGGCCAAGGAGTCCCTGGACAAGCTGGTCAAGGACAAGGAGAGCGGCGAGGACGAGGTGCGCCGCGCCGAGAAGGAGCTCGACGACACCACCGCGAAGTACGTCGCGCAGGTGGACGAGCTGCTCAAGCACAAGGAATCCGAGCTCCTCGAGGTCTGATGAACGAGTCATCCTGGGGGGCCCCGCCCGGCGCCGGTCATTGGGGACCGCCCGAATACGGTTCGGCCTCCTCGCTTCGCGGGGTGGCGCCGTCCGCCTCGGCGGGTCCCGTGCACGACTGGGGCGATGCGGCGCAGACTCGGCCCATGCCCATCGTGCCCGAGCCAGGCGGACACCAGGACGACGACCGGGACCACCGGCAACATCGGCACATCCGGGATAACCGGGACCACCCGGACGACCGGGGGGCTGCTCCACGGAGCGGCCCCCTGTTCCGCGACGACCAGCCGCAGGAGCCCATGCCCCCCTCCGTTCCCGGGTCCGACCGTGCGCCGGACTCAGAGAAGCCGAAGAAGAAGAGCGCGGGGCGCAATCTGCGCGCCGCGATAGGGGTCGGTGTCGGTCTCGGCGCGGTCATCCTCGCCTCGCTCTTCGTCTACAAGCCGGTCTTCATCGGCGTGATCGCGATCGCCGTCGTCGTCGGACTGTGGGAGCTGACCTCGCGGCTGGCGGAACGCAAGGACATCCGGGTGCCGCTGGTGCCGCTCGCGGTCGGTGGCACCGCCATGGTCGTCGCCGGTTACGTACGCGGAGCTGAGGGCGCCTGGGTGGCGATGGCGCTCACCGCCCTCGCCGTCCTCGTCTGGCGGATGACCGAGGCGCCCGAGAACTACCTGCGGGACGTCACCGCCGGTGTCTTCGCGGCGTTCTACGTGCCGTTCCTCGCGACATTCGTGGCGCTGATGCTCGCGGCGGACGACGGGCCGCAGCGCGTACTGACGTTCCTGCTGCTCACCGTCGTCAGCGACACCGGCGCGTACGCGGTCGGCTGGCGGTTCGGCAAGCACAAGCTCGCCCCGCGCATCAGCCCGGGCAAGACCCGCGAGGGACTCGTCGGCGCGCTGCTCTTCGCGATGGTCGCCGGCGCGCTGTGCATGGAATTCCTGATCAAGCACGGCGCCTGGTGGCAGGGCCTGCTGCTCGGCCTCGCGGTCGCGGCCAGCGCCACCCTCGGTGACCTCGGCGAATCCATGATCAAGCGGGACCTGGGCATCAAGGACATGGGCACCTTGCTCCCCGGACACGGCGGCATCATGGACCGCCTGGACTCCCTCCTGCCGACGGCGCCCATCGTCTGGCTGCTCTTCGTGGTCTTCGTCGGAGCGGGCTGAGCCTGGTGGAGCCGCCCGGCCTCTGAGCCGCGAGAGGCCGGACAGGCTCGAGAAGCCGGAGAGCCCGAGAAGTCGAAGCCCCCTGCCAGCGGAATGCCGCTGGCAGGGGGCTTTTGCGTGGGGGTGGGCCGGGGCGCTGGTGCGTGGTGGGTGTGGGTGCGGGTGCGGTGCCACGGCTCGGCGTAGGGCCGCGCCGCCCTGCGCCGTCCCGTCCCGCGCCCCTCGCCGCCCGTCCCGCCCCGTCCCGTCACTCGTCATTCTTCGGCTGTCGCTCCTCCGCTCGGCCGACGCGCCTCCAGATCACCGTCATCCCCAGCCCGAGCACCACCAGGGCCACGACGACGATGAGGATCTTGAGGGCGAAATCCACCAACAGATGGTGGGCGAGATCGGACGCCGACAGCTCGGTCAGCTGGTGCAGGCGGGACAGGTGGGACAGGTGGGACAGGCGGGCCAGGTGGAGATCGAACGCCTGCAGGGCGAGGTAAGGCGCCTGCAGGGCGAGCCCGGTCACCGTCGGCCGTCCCGCCGCCGGGCCCGGCCGGCCCCGTCCTCCAGCCGCCGGGCGGCCATGCGCAGCGCGGCCCGTACAGCGGGGTCGGTATAGCGGCGTGCCTGGTCGAGCCGGCCCCTGCGTTTGAGGAACACGGCAACGCCGAAGACCACCAGGGCAAGCACCACAACGCCGCCCGCGATGACGCCGAACCTGATGAGCATGAGGTTGAGATACGTCTCCACCGGAGCCTCCCGTTTTCTATCACAGGCGTGACACAAAACAATTTATCACAGCCGTGATATAACGTGATACAAAGAGGCCATGCCCAAAGTCGTGGATCCGGACGCCCGCCGCCGCGAGGTCGTCGACGCCCTGTTCCGAGTCGTCGTACGGGATGGCCTGCAGCGCACCTCGCTACGCGCCGTCGCCGACGAGGCCGGACTCAACATCGGCTCCCTGCGCCACTATTTCGCCAGCCAGCAGGAGCTGATGGACTTCGCCATGCAGTCGATGCTCGACGGCCTCACCGACCGGTTGCTGCGTCACGTCGAGCGCATCGGAGACCTGAGCACGCATCCCCCCGCCGAACGCCTCCGCCTCGCGGCCGGTCTGCTGGCCGAACTCCTTCCCCTCGACGAACGCCGCCGCGCGGAGGTCACGGTCTTCCTCGACTTCAACGCGGCGGCCCGTACCAACCCGGCCTTCAAGGACCTCTCCGACCAGGCCGCCGCCGGCGCCCGACGACTGGTCCGCCGCGTCCTGACCCGCCTCGACGAGTCCGGCACCCTGCGGCCCGGCCGCGACCTCGACATCGAAACCGAGCGCCTGACCGCCCTCCTCGACGGCCTGGGCCTCGGCGCCGTCCGCAATCCCGACGTCCTGAGCCCTCAGATGTGCAGCGCCGTACTGGCCGCCCACCTGGGGGACTTGGCGGGGAAGGGCTAGAAAGTGAGACGCGGATCTATCCCGGTGCCCCTGGCCTCTGGCCTCCGGTCGGTAGACATTGAGGGGCTCTGTGGTGGACGGCAAGCCGGTTCCGCTGGCATGCGCCGGTTCCGCTGGCGTGAGCGACCTGCTGACAGGCCGTACTCGTTGCCTGGTCGGTGATTACGCAGGAAGGCGCGGGGGCGGGTGGCGCCTGGTCGCGCCTCGCCGAACTCGGAGCCAAGCGCACGCACTTCAGAGAAATGGTGCAGTGCGGTACTGCTCATGGCACTGGCACTGGCAGTGGCACTGGGGGCGGGCTGGCGCCCCGTGGAGCAGTCAGGCGGGAGGGGTCGACCAGACCGTGGCTGCCGGCCCCGTGGGAAACCCTTCGGAGGCCCTTGGGTCCCGAGGTCTTTGCTTTGCGAAGCGGCGGCGAAAGGCAGAGAAGAAGCGCGCGGCGTCGGCGCGCTCTCCGTACCCTTACGGGCTGCCATTCTGCGCGAGTCGTGCTTCGATGGTGGGAAGGGTCGCCACGCCATTATCGGTGGCCCACTGCCAGCCATGGACGCGGCGCCAGATTTCGTTGCGCAGAAGGGCCGAAGAAGGTCCTGGAAAAGGTCCAGCGGACGAGTCAACGCCTTTTCTTCGCATCTCCCTCGCGGAATTTCGAGAGGAGCACCCCTATGCGCCAAAGCAGCCGAAAACGCCGCCTTTTGACGGCTTCGACAGTCCTTATAGCCGGCGGCGTCATGCTCTTTCCCGATGGCGCGGTCGCCCAGCCGGAGACAGGCAGCGCCCCGGCGCAGGTATCCGGAACCTTCCAGCTCGTCAATGCGCAGACCGGCAAGTGCGCGACGGTTGCGGGCGGTGTCTCGACTGACAACAATGTCGGGCTCGTGCAGTTCAATTGTGATTCGCACCCCTCGCGCCGCTGGCTCGTCACCAACAGCGACGGCCGCTCCAACCAAATCATCAACGAGCAAACGCGCAAGTGCGCGACGGTCGCGGGCGGTGTCTCCACCGACAACAACGTGGGGCTCGTGCAGTTCAATTGCGATACGCACCCCTCTCGCCGCTGGATCGTCACCAACCAAAGCGGCAACTCGTTCCAGCTCGTCAATGCGCAGACCGGCAAGTGCATGACCGTTGCGGGCGGTGTTTCCACCGACAACAACGTGGGGCTCGTCCAGTTCACCTGCGACTCGCACCCCTCGCGTCGCTGGATCCTGAAACGGGTCGGTGGGATCATCGACTGAGGCAGTGCCGACGGGTGATGCATCAGTACGCGGAATTGTCCAGCGGGTCGTTGACGACGTACCGGACCAGTTGACGACGTACCGGACCAGCTTCAAGTCCGGCAAGGCTTGTGCGACCCGTCACCCCATGTATGAGAACGACACAGCTGAGCGCTCCATCGGTTGAGCTCAGCACCCAACTCCGGGCCGTGTCCACGGTCCGTAGCCGGGCCGGCCACCGGCGACAACGACGTCGAGTGGCGATCCGGCCGCCGAGGGTGACGGATTCCTCGCAGATCTCCCCTGGGTCGCACGCGCCTCGGGCGCACAAGACGATCTGCGACACTGGACGGACCATGCCTGCACCCGGAGAACTCACTTTCGTCGCGCCGCGCGGGGCCAAGAAGCCTCCGCGGCACCTTGCCGATCTCAGCCCCGTCGAGCGCCGCGAGGCGGTGGCCGCGATCGGTGAGAAGCCGTTCCGCGCCAAGCAGCTGTCGCAGCACTACTTCGCCCGCTACGCACACGACCCGGCGCAGTGGACCGACATCCCGGCGGCGGCCCGCGAGAAGCTGGCGAGCGAGCTGCTGCCGGACCTGATGACGGTCGTGCGGCACATCTCGTGCGACGACGACACCACCCGCAAGACGCTGTGGAAGCTGCACGACGGCACGCTCGTCGAGTCGGTCCTGATGCGGTACCCGGACCGGGTCACCATGTGCATCTCCTCGCAGGCCGGGTGCGGGATGAACTGCCCGTTCTGTGCGACCGGCCAGGCCGGGCTGGACCGTAATCTCTCGACGGCGGAGATCGTGCACCAGATCGTCGACGGGATGCGGGCGCTGCGCGACGGTGAGGTGCCGGGCGGCCCGGCGCGGCTGTCCAACATCGTCTTCATGGGCATGGGCGAGCCCCTGGCCAACTACAAGCGCGTGGTCGGCGCCATCCGCCGGCTGACCGACCCGGAGCCCGACGGACTGGGCCTGTCCCAGCGCGGCATCACCGTCTCCACGGTCGGCCTGGTGCCGGCGATGCTGCGGTTCGCCGACGAGGGCTTCAAATGCCGGCTCGCCGTCTCGCTGCACGCCCCGGACGACGAGCTGCGCGACACGCTCGTCCCCGTCAACACGCGCTGGAAGGTCCGCGAGGTGCTGGACGCGGCGTGGGAGTACGCCGAGAAGTCCGGCCGCCGGATCTCCATCGAGTACGCCCTGATCCGCGACATCAACGACCAGGCATGGCGCGGTGACCTCCTCGGACGGCTGCTCAAGGGCAAGCGGGTCCATGTGAACCTCATTCCGCTCAACCCGACCCCCGGGTCGAAGTGGACCGCCTCCCGCCCGGAGGACGAGCGGGCGTTCGTCCAGGCCATCGAGGCGCACGGGGTTCCGGTGACCGTCCGGGACACCCGCGGCCAGGAGATCGACGGAGCCTGCGGGCAGCTCGCCGCCTCGGAGCGCTGACCGCCCGCTGGTACTGTGTGATCGAACAAATGCACATTCCGACAGGGGAGCGCCACAGCGCTGAGAGTGCGGAAGCGTCGTAGACATACGGTGCCCGCAGACCCTTGAACCTCGCCCGGGTCATTCCGGGTAGGAAGTTCGGTCGTCACTCATGCTGTTGCGCCCCGCCCGGCGTCCCCTCCGTACGTCCCCGACGTCGAGAGCCGCGGACACCGGGCGGGGCCGCGTCTCTTCCTGGCCAGCCAGGAGGAAATCAGTGAGCACCACCAGCAGGATCACCGCGACAGCGCTCGCCGCCGCGGTCGGCATGACCACGCTTGCCGCGTGCGGCAGCTCGGGCGGCGGGAGCGCGGACGCCAAGACCGTCACGCTCGTCAGCCATGACTCGTTCTATGTCTCCAAGTCCGTCCTGGCCGCCTTCGAGAAGGAGAGCGGCTATAAGGTCAAGCAGGTCAAGGGTGGGGACGCCGGCAAGGCCGTCAACCAGGCGATCCTGTCCAAGGACAACCCCCAGGGCGATGTCTTCTTTGGTATCGACAACACTCTCCTTTCGCGAGGACTGAACGAGGGACTGTTCACCCCCTACAAGGCCAAGGGCCTGGAGAACGTCCCGGCCGCCCTGCAGCTCGACAAGGGCCGGCACCGTGTCACCCCGCTCGACTACGGCGACATCTGCGTCAACTACGACCGCGCCTACTTCACCAAGCACAAGATCGCGCCGCCGACCACCCTCGACGACCTGATCAAGCCGCAGTACAAGAACCTGCTCGTCACGGAGAACTCCGCCACCTCCTCTCCGGGGCTCGGCTTCCAGCTCGCCACCATCGCCAAGTACGGAAACAGCGGCTGGCAGAACTACTGGAAGAAGCTCAAGGCCAACGGCGTCGAGGTCGTCGACGGCTGGGAGCAGGCGTACAACGACCGCTTCTCGGGCTCCGCCGCAGGTGCCGGCAAGGGCGACAAGCCGCTGGTCGTCTCCTACGCCTCCAGCCCGCCGGCCGAGGTGCTCGGCAAGAAGCCCGCTCCCAAGGAGGCCCCGACCGGGGTGGCGACCGGCACCTGCTTCCGGCAGATCGAATTCGGTGGTCTGCTCAAGGGCGCGAAGAACGAGAAGGGCGGCAAGGCGCTCCTGGACTTCCTGCTGAGCAAGAAGTTCCAGGAGGACGAACCGCTGCAGATGTTCGTCAACCCGGCGCGCAAGGACGCCAAGGTGCCCGAGCTGTTCACCAAGTACGGCACCAAGATCGACAAGCCGACGACGCTGCCGCCGGAGACGATCACCAAGAACCGTGAACAGTGGATCAAGCAGTGGTCCTCGCTCGTTCTGAAGTAGTCCACACCCCGCGGCGCGCGCGCCCCGCGCGGGGAACGGCGGTGCGGCTCGGCCTGATGGCGGTGCCGCTCGCCTTCTTCGCGCTGTTCTTCGCCTATCCGGTGGCCGCCATCGTCGGACGAGGGCTGAAGGACGGCGGACAGTGGCAGCTCGGCCGGCTGGGAGCCGTGCTGACCGACCCGGACATCGTCCACGTGCTGTGGTTCACCGTCTGGCAGGCAGCGGCCTCCACCGGCCTGACGCTGCTGATCGCGCTGCCCGGCGCCTACGTCTTCGCCCGCTTCGACTTCCCCGGCAAACAGCTGCTGCGTGCGGTGGTTGCGGTGCCGTTCGTGCTGCCGACCGTCGTCGTCGGCTCGGCCTTCCTGGCCCTCGTCGGCCGTGGAGGGCTGCTGGACGAACTGTCGGGCCTGCGCCTGGACACCTCGGTGTGGGCGATTCTGCTCGCCCACATCTTCTTCAACTACGCGGTGGTCGTACGGACCGTCGGCGGGCTCTGGGCGCAACTCGATCCGCGTCAGGAAGAGGCCGCGCGGGTACTGGGCGCCGGGCGATTCGCGGCCTGGCGCAGGGTGACGCTGCCCGCACTGGGTCCGGCCGTCGCGGCGGCCGCACTGATGGTCTTCCTCTTCACCTTCACCTCCTTCGGCGTCGTACAGATCCTGGGCGGCCCCACCTTCTCGACGCTGGAGGTGGAGATCTACCGGCAGACCGCGGACTTCCTGGACCTGCCGACAGCCGCGGTCCTGACCATGATCCAGTTCGCGGCCGTACTGGGCGTCCTCGCGCTGCACGCCTGGACGGTGCGCCGACGGGAGACCGCACTCCGGCTGGTGGACGCCTCGCAGACCGCCCGTTGCCCGCGCGGTGCCGGCCAATGGGCCCTGCTGTGGGGCAACCTCCTGGTCATCACCGTGCTGCTCGTCGTCCCCCTGGTCGTGCTCGTCGAGCGGTCGTTCGCCGGCCCCGACGGCTACGGGACGATCTTCTACGACTCCTTGCGCTCGACTGCGTCCGCCGACAGCACGTTCGCCGTCGCCCCGCTCGACGCCCTGTGGAACTCCCTCGCCTACGGGGCCGCGGCGACCGTGATCGCCCTCGTCATCGGCGCACTGGCAGCCGCCGCCCTGACGCTGCCCCGGCTCGGCAGGAGCCCGTCCGGGCGGACACCGGTGGTCAACCGGTTCGTCCGGGGCTTCGACGCCCTGCTGATGCTGCCCCTCGGTGTCTCCGCGGTGACCGTCGGCTTCGGCTTTCTGATCACCCTCGACAAGCCGCCCCTGGACCTGCGTGACTCCTGGTGGCTGGTCCCGCTCGCCCAGGCACTGGTGGGAGTGCCGTTCGTGGTCCGCACGATGCTGCCCGTCCTGAGGGCGGTCGACGTACGGCTGCGCGAGGCCGCCGCGGTCCTCGGTGCCTCGCCCTGGCGGGTATGGCGCGAGGTCGATCTTCCGATGGTGCGGCGGGCTGTGCTGATCGCCGCAGGGTTCGCCTTCGCCGTGTCGCTCGGCGAATTCGGCGCGACGGTGTTCATCGCCCGGCCGGACCGTCCGACGCTGCCGGTGGCCGTGGCACGGCTGCTGGGACGGGCCGGAGAGCTCAACTACGGGCAGGCGATGGCCCTGTCGACCATCCTGATGGTGGTCTGCGCCGGCGCCCTGCTCGTCCTGGAGCGCATCCGCATCAACCACCCCGGGGAGTTCTAGATGACGGCACGGGCCGAGACCACTGCGCCGGAACTGCTGCGGCTGGACGGCGTGACCGTCCGCTTCGGCTCCGCCGAGCGCCCCGCCCTGGACTCGGTCGACCTGGACGTCGCCGCGCACGAAATCGTGTGCGTCCTGGGCCCCAGCGGCAGCGGCAAGTCCACCCTGTTGCGGGTGGTTTCCGGCCTCCAGGAGGCTGATGCGGGTCGAGTGCTGCTGGAAGGGCGGGACCAGGCGGGAATACCCACGCACCGGCGCGGGGTCGGCTTGATGTTCCAGGACCACCAGCTCTTCCCGCAGCGGGACGTCGCGGGGAATGTTGCCTTCGGGCTGCGGATGCGACGCACCGCGCGCACCGACCGGGACCGTACGGTCGCCGAACTGCTCGACCTCGTCGGGCTCCCGGGCGCCCAGCGACGCGCCGTGGCTTCCCTGTCCGGCGGGGAACAGCAGCGGGTCGCACTGGCCCGCGCGCTCGCCCCGCGCCCCCGACTGCTGATGCTGGACGAACCCCTCGGTCAGCTCGACCGCGGCCTGCGCGAACGGCTGGTCGTCGAACTGCGCCGCCTCTTCCGGGAGTTGGGCACGACCGTACTCGCCGTCACCCACGACCAGGGCGAGGCCTTCGCGCTCGCCGACCGGGTCGTGGTGATGCAGGAGGGCCGGATCGCGCAGAGCGGCACCCCGCTGGAGGTCTGGCAGCGCCCGGCCTCGGAATTCGTCGCCCGCTTCCTGGGCTTCGACAATGTCGTCGAGGCGACGGTGCAGGGCGAGGCCGCCGTCACCCCGTGGGGCAAGGTGCCGGTCCCGGACGGGACTCCGGACGGACCGTGCCGACTGCTCGTACGTCCGGCCGGTGTGCGGCTGATGCCCGCGCCCGAGGGTCTGCCCTGTAGGGTCGCGGCCCGCACCTTCCGCGGTACCCATGTCGCCCTGCTGCTCCAGCCTTCCGGGGGACCGCAGTTGGAGGCGGCCTGCGCGCTGCGTGAAGCGCCGGAGGTGGGGGAGCGAGTGGGGATCGCGTTCACCGCACAGGACGTCGTGGTCCTGGACGCTATGGACCCTCACGCTCCGAACCCAGCGGAATAACTGGCGGGCGCGGAGTAACGGTGCCCGTTTCTGTGCCGGTGCTTGTGCTGCCATGGCCATGGTGTGCTCCTTGAGGTGGTCGTGGTCTGTGGTTCAGGGTTGATGTCTTGATTCATGCGAGGGGAAGGGAATCCGGGCGGCGACCCTTGGGGACCACCAGGCCCAACTCGTAGGCGAGGATGACCGCTTGAGCCCGGTCACGCAGACCCATCTTGGTGAACAGCCGGTTGATGTGCGTCTTGACGGTGTGGTCGGTGATCGTCAGTCGTTCGGCGATCTCCGCGTTGGAAAGGCCCTGGGCGATCTGGACGAGCACCTCCACTTCGCGGCCGGTGAGCTCCTCGACCGTGCGTACGGGCACCGGTGCTGCCCGCTGCTTGACGAAGGCCGCGATGAGCCGCTTCGTCAGCTCCGGCGCGAGAAGCGCATTGCCCTCCGCCACCACCCTTACGGCATGGAGGAGTTCGGGGAACGTCGCATCCTTCAGCAGGAAGCCGCTGGCCCCGGCCGCGAGCGCGTCATAGACGTACTCGTCGAGACCGAACGTCGTCAGCATCAGCGCTTTGGTGGCACCGCCGGACGCCCGGGTGATCTCACGAGCGGCCTCGATGCCGTTCTTGTGCGGCATACGGATGTCCAGCAGCGCCAGGTCGGGCCGCTGCTCCGCGGCGACGCGCACCGCCTGGACCCCGTCCTCGGCCTCACCGACCACCTCGATGTCGTCCTGGGTGCCCAGGAGATTGACGAATGCGGTGCGGACGACCGCCTGGTCGTCGGCGACGATTGCTCTGATCACCAAGGGATTTCCGCTTCTATGAGAAAGCCGCCGTCGGGTCCGGGCCCGGCGGTGAGCTTCCCGCCGAGCAGCGCCGCCCGCTCCTGTATGCCGACCAGCCCGTGGCCGGGGTGGACCGGAGCCACCGGGCCCGGTCCGTCGTCCGCGATGCGCACCGCCAGCCGGTCGGAGCAGTAGCCGATCTCCACCACCGTATGAGCCCCCGGAGCATGCCGACGTGCGTTGGTCAGTCCCTCTTGCACGATGCGGTATGCGGACAGCTCACAGGAGGTGGGCACCGCGACGCGTTCACCACTGATGCGCAGCTCGACCTCACCGCCCACCGAGCGGTGCTGTGTTATGAGATCGTTCAGTGCGTCCAGAGTCGGCTGGGGAGCCGTGCCGGTCTTGTCGTCGGACCCCGCCCGCAGGACGCCCAGCAGCCGGCGCAGCTCCGCCATCGACGAGCGGGCGGAGGCCGCGATCTGCTGAAAACCCTCACGGGCCTGCGGGGAGAGACCAGGCGTGGTGTACGTCGCGCTCTCGGCCTGGACCGCGATCATCGCGACCGAGTGCGCGATGACATCGTGGAGTTCGCGGGCGATCGCAGCCCGCTCGGCCTCGGCGGCCTGCCACCGCTCCAGCTCGATCAACCGGGCCTGTGCAGCGGTGCGTTCCCGCCGGGTTTCCTCCCGTGCGCGTACCGCGTCGCCCATCGACACCGCCGCGGTGATCGCCACGGTCAGCACGAACCACTCGGCGAACAGACTGGGGGAGTAGGAGGTCCAGCCCCGTCCAGCAATGTGCCACTGGTTCACGACGAGCGAGAGCACCGAACCGGCGATCGCAACAACCGCGGGGTGTGCAACCCTGCGACGCCCGAGGGTGTAGCAGCCGATCAGTCCGCTCGCGGCGGCCGCGAGAGAGAGGTCGCTGCCGGCCGCGAAGCTGACCAGGACCGCTACGACGGCGAGCACCGCGATGGCCGGGTGCGAACGCCGCCACGCCAGAGCCGCGGTGGACGCCGGCACAGCGAGCGCGATCGCCAGCGAGTGCCGCGGCACGACCACCAGTTCCGCGGCCGCGGACGCGGTCAGCGCGCAGCCGGTGATCCAGGGGTATGAGGGCGACGCGATCCACCCGCGCAGCCGCTGCTGGAGAGATTTGCTCATGCCGATATTTTTCAAAATCGGGCTGTGCCGCAGCGTCGCCGCACGGGTTGATCTCTCGGCCGCATGTCATGCCACGGGTTGACGCCGAGGTTCAGTTGCTCGGTTGACGCCCCGCAAGCCCGCACTCCATAGCCTCGTGATCACTGCGAGGACGGAGGATTCATGAACTACCAACGCACCTTATACACAAGGAATTTGGCGATGGCGTGGCTGGCGGCGCAGGCCTGGCAATCGTCGCTCTCGGCTGCGCATCGTCGTTCTGGCAGCGGCGGCCGCGGGGCGCGGGGTGGAAGTGAGACCGCTCCTACGACGACCTGCCGCGATTGCCGGCCACGGGATGCACGGGTTGTTCACGGAGCTCGCCGCTGGTCCGCACGTCGTTCGCCGCGCCCAGTGTCTGTTCGCGAACGGGCGAAGGCACGGCACCGTCACGGAGAGATCCACCCGCCGCCTCGGGCGAGCCGGCACCCGGCGACCCCAGCTCCTTCTCTGCCCCCGCGCCCGATCGGGCCCCCGACGCCGTCTCAGCGTCGGAACCGTCCGGCTCGGTCTCACCGAACCAGGCGACCGCGACCGCTCCGGCCACGGCCACTACAAACCCGAGGATGGCGACCCATGCGAAGCCGGGACGGGAGGAGTCACCGAGCCAGAGGACGCCCAAGATGCCGGGGACCACGGTCTCGCCCACCACGAGCGCCGCCGTGGCACCGTTCACCGAACCGATCTGCAGGGCGACGGTGTGCAGATACATGCCGCCGAGGCCCGCTACGAGAATCGCGTACAGAGCGGGGTCGGCGAGCATGGACGGCAGATCGAAGGGCTCCGCGCCGTTCAGCACCCGGACGCCGACGCCGAGGGCACCGAAGCCCAGGCCGGAGAGCAGACCGGCAAGGATCGCCGCCCGTCCGCCCATCAGGCGAACGGTCAAGGTGCCGCCTCCCATGAGCAGGATGGAGGCGGCGAGCAACCACCAGTGGGTGGCGATAGGCGTATGGCCGCTGCCTTCCGGGCCGGCGGCCGTGGCGAGCAGCACCAGCGCGGAACAGACCACACCGATGGAGCTCCACTCGGCCTTGCTGAGCCGGATGCCGAGGAGCTTGATGCTCAAAAGGGCGGTGATCACTAGGTTCGCGCTGATCACGGTCTGGGACAGGAACAGCGGCAGCAGCCGGGCCGCCAGTGCGCCGAGCCCGAAGCCGATGAAGTCCAGCACGGTGCCCACCATGAATTCCCAGGTCACGGCGGCTTTGGCGGTCGAGGCGAGGCTGGGGCCGCCGTGCTGGGTGACAACCGTGGTGGAGGCCTTGGCCGCCTCCTGGCGGGCGGATTTACGGGAACCGACCGCCTGTAGGACCGAACCCGTGCCGTAGCAGGCCGAGGCCGCTACGGCCGTCAGAAGGCCGATGATCACCGAGAGCTCCGTTCGCCCGCTGTCTGCATTACCTGTTCATTACCTGGCTTGGCAGACGTGCATTTCGGGAGAGGAGTTGCCTCAGCGGGCAAACGGATCACTCGCCGGCGGCGGGAGCGCGCCCCCTACTGTTGCGGAGAGCTGGGTGGAGGGTGCGCCCCCTCGCTCAGGAAGGCGTGCCGCCCCTCAGGCGGACGAGTGCGTCCGGGACCTCGTCCACGGAGTCGACCAGGGCGATCCGGGTAGCCATGGGGCGGTCCGCGGCGAGGGCCTGGAGCAGGGGCCAGGTGGGCAGCTTCTCGGTCCAGTGCGCGCGGTTGACCAGCACCATCGGGGTCGGCTCACCGCGCGACTGGTAGTAGTTCGGGGTCGCGTTGTCGAAGATTTCCTGTACGGTCCCGGCCGCGCCGGGCAGGAACACGACGCCGGCGTTCGAGCGTGCCAGCAGGCCGTCCTCGCGCACCGCGTTGACGAAGTACTTGGCGATGTGGGAAGCGAAGGCATTGGGCGGTTCGTGTCCGTAGAACCAGGTCGGAATGCCGACCGAGGAGCCGCCGCCCGGCCGGCTCCGGCGTACGTCGAAGGCGGCACGCGCCCAGTCGGTGATCGAGGGGTCGAAGTGCGGTGCCTTGGAAAGGATCTCCAGCGCCGAGTCGAGCATCTCGTCCTCGAAGGGCGCGGCATACGCGCCGAGGTTCGCGGCCTCCATCGCGCCCGGGCCGCCACCCGTCGCCACGGTCAGACCGTCGCGCGCGAGCCGGCGACCGAGCTGGGCCGCTCCTCTATAGGCCGCGGATCCACGCTCCAGCGCATGGCCGCCCATGATGCCCACCACCTGCGCGCCCGCGAGGTGTTCGTCGAGGGCATCGGAAACCGCGTCGTCGTGGATGCTGCGGAGCATCGAGGCGAAGATGTCGCCGTCCGATTTGGTGTCCTGGTACCAGTGATAGGTGAGAGCGTCCGGGGTGGCGTCGTAGCCCGCGTCGACCAGCCCCTCGAAAAGCTCCTCCGGCCCGTACACACTGCCCCGATAGGGATCGAACGGCAGGTCGGGTATGGGTGGGAAGACCAAGGCGCCGCCGGCGCGGACCTTGGCTGCCGCATCCGGCTCCATGGCGCAGCCGAGAAACACCGATTCCGTGGTGTCCGTGCTGAGGAGCGCGAACGTACGGTCCATCAGGTCGACCGACTGGATGCGGTAGCCGGCGAGGCTGCCGGTGGAGGCGACCTGGTCGAACTCCTCCAAGGATTCGATCTCACGGTCGTGCTCGGGGTGATGTTCGGACGCCGGGGACTCTGAATTCCAATGCACCCCCGCCATGTTAGGGCCGCAGGGACTCCACCAGGGGACGAAGGTTCTGGTCGGCGGCCGCAGAGTCCAGGGCGGTGCGCAGTGCGCCGTCGTACGTCGGCCGGGCCTTCTTCTGCAGCTTGCGGCCTTCCTCGGTGATCACGCTGTACACGCCGCGTCGGTCATCGGGGCACAGGTCCCGGCGGGTGAGACCGGACGACTCCAGGCGCGAGGCCAGCCGGCTCACCGAGCTCTGGTTGAGTCCGATGAGGTCGGCGAGTTCCTGCATCCGCAGTTCACCGTCGTCCGCCTCGGCCAGCCGGGCCAGCGCGCGGTACTCCGACAGCCCGATGCTGTGGTGCTGCTGCAGGGCCCTTGCCAGTTCCTGTTCCACGCGCGTGTGCAGTGCTCCGAGCCGGTCCCAGTGCTCCGCGTCCATCGCCACCCGCCTCTTCTGCCTTTTCCCGCTGGGCTCTTGACAGCAGCGTACATGCACCTGAAAATAATGCATGTGCATGCAAGTGATGCATGCACATGGAACTAGGGGGATGATGATGGTGACGGGAAACGTGGCAGCCGAGGCTCGGAGCATGACTGAGATCGAGCGGATCGCCACCGTGCCGGACTGGTACGAGCCGTACAAGATCTCACAGGCCATCAGGGCGGGTGGACTGATCCACGTCTCGGGGCAAGCGGGAATCGATGAGCAGGGACGAACCGTCTCGGACGATTTTCTGGAACAAGGCCGGCAGGCGTTCGCCAACGTCACACAGGTCCTGGCCGCGGCAGGTGCCTCGCTGGCCGACGTCGTCAAGGTCGGCATCTTCGTGACGGACATGGCGGCCCACCTCGACCAGGTCATCACGCTGCGCGAGGAGTTCCTGTCCGAGCCCTATCCCGCCGACACGCTGCTGGAAGTGTCGGCTCTGGCTCAACCGGGCTGGCGAATAGAGGTGGAGGTCACGGCGCTGGACCGCAGCCGCTGACGACGGGCAGCTTTGCGAGTGGGCAAGATTCACCAGCCGCTCAACCCCTCAATCGCCGAACCGTCGAACCGCGCAAGGGAGTTCGGCCCGAGCTCGGGGTCCGGGACCCAAGACCCCAGGCCAGGGCCCGTGACCCAGCGCCCTGGCCGGGGGCCGCGACCCGGGGCCGCCCCCCCCGGGCCCGGGGGGCCGGGGGTCGGGGGGCCACCGCGCCCCACACAGCCGACAGCCGACAGTCGACCCACCACCGGCCCGCCAACTGGCTGACACGCCTACCCCCCTGGGCCACTTGCCCCACCATCTGATCCCGGCCGCCCGGCCTGCACCTGACCCGTGCCACCTGCTTCAGCCTCAGGGGATACCCCCGCTCGGGAGACTCGCCTACCGTCCAAGCCCCATGCCCACAGCTGAACCCAGAGCCGAACCCACAGCCCAACCCGCACCCCACCCATCAGCAAGATGCACAGCCCACCCGCCAGCTCAATGCATCAACTCAATGCATCAACGGCAGCGTCGCCATCTCGGCCACGGTCCAGGTCAGGGGGCCCAGGACGAGGAGCAGGGCCAGGGTGCGGAGGGCGGCGGCGCGGTGGAGGACGGAGGCGGAGGCGCCCAGGCGGCGGAGAGCGGCCGTGGTCTGGGCGCGGGCGGAGCGGGATTCCAGTGCGGCGGTGAGGGCGCTGGCGGTGACGCAGGCGAGGACGACCGTTGCGCCGACGCCGGTGAGGGGACCGAAAGCGCGGGAGGGAACGGCGTCGTAGACCTTGACGGCGACGTAGGCCGCGGAGGCGACCGCGCAGAGGACGCCGAGCGGGCGGCCGAGACGGTGTGACTCCTCCTGGAGGGTGCGCCCGGAGAGGAGGCGCAGGGCGCCGGGTCGGCCGGCACACAGGAGGCGGCCGCACAGATGCACCAGGCCGGGGCCGGCCAGGACGAGGCCCAGGGCCGACAGGGCCCAGCCGCCCAGTACGCCAGGCGGGCTGCCGATCAGCCGGCCGGGCAGGGGGAACAGTCCGCCGTGGGCCTTGGAGGCCGGGCTGGTGTAGGCCTCGATCGCCAGGCCCGCAGCGGCCAGGGCGATGCCCCAGGGGAGGCCGGACGGCGGGGCGGTCCGGGGGCGGGGCTCGGCGTCCTGGGAGCCGGCGTCGTCGCGGGGGCGCAGGGAGACGGCGGTCGCGGCGGACGCGGTGAGAGGTACGAGGGCGAGCAGGAGGAGGGATCCGACGAGGGGAAGGGGGTGGCCGGCGCCCAGCAGGTCGGCCTCGATGCCGAGGGAACGGGCGGTGCCCGCGCCGCCGAGGTCGCCGCGGAGGCGCAGGAAGACGAGCAGTGAAAGGAGGACGCCGAGGAAGCAGGTCAGTGCCGTGGAGACGCTGGCGAGGAGGGTGAGACGGAGGGGGCCCAGCCCGGCGGCGGTCATGCCGCGCTGGAGACGGGCGGCCGGGTCGGTGCGGGCCGTGGAGACCGCGAACTGGGCGGTGGCGGCGAGCGGGGCGGCGCACCACAGCAGGCGTACGACGGATTCCTGGGCCGCGGCCGGGTGGCCGGTGGCGTGGCCGACGGTGGACAGGATGAGGAAGCCGGTGCCGGCCGCGGCGGTGGCCACGAGGAGGCGGCGCAGCATGACGAGGGGGTGAGAGCCGCGGGCTAGACGGAGAGCGAGCACGCTGCCCTGCTTTCCTCATCGGAGGAACCGGCGCCGGTCGGTGCGGCGGTCGACTGGCGGCCGTCGAGAAGTGCGACGGACCGGTCGGCGAGGGTGCCGATGTCCGGGTCATGGGTGGCCAGTACCACGGTGATCTGGTGCGAGCGGGCCGCGGTGGTCAGGGTGCGCAGGACCTGGGTGCCGTCGGCGCGGTGCAGGGGGGCGGTCGGCTCGTCGGCGAACAGCACCTGAGGGGTGGTGGCGAGGGCGCGGGCGATGGCGACGCGCTGGCGCTGGGACTGGTCGAGCTGGGCGGGGCGGCGGCGGGCGCACATACCGACGTCGAGACGGTCGAGCCATTCGATCGCGGTGTGCTTCGCGGAGCGGGCGCCGGTGCCGCGCAGCAGCAGGGGGAGGGCGGCGTTCTCCCAGGCGGTGAGTTCGGGAACGAGGTGAGGCTGGGTGTCGATCCAGCCGAACCGGTCGAGACGCAGCCGTTCGCGGCTGGGGGAAGAGAGAGTGTGCACGGGGGCGCTGTTGAACCAGACCTCGCCCTCGGTCGCGACGAGTTGACCGGAGAGGCACTTCAGGAGGGTGGTCTTACCGCTGCCGCGCGGGCCGGTGACAGCGAGGATCTCACCTTCGCGGACGCCGAGCGAGACTCCGGCGAGGGCGGTGGTCCCACCGTACGTGTGGTGCAGGCCGCGGGCCCAGAGAACGTCGTTGTCAGGCGGGGCCACCATCTGCGCACCTCTTGCTTGTTCGCGTCGACTCGTTCCCCCAACCGGGTGAACGACCATGGAGGGTATCGGTCACTAGCACGGTAAGGATTGCTGACCCCCGGTATTCGCCGCTTGGCAGCACAACGGCCCAGATTCACTCGTATGGCTTGAAGTGAGTGAATCTGAGCCGCTGGGTGTTCAGTTGTGTACCTGTGAGCTCCGCATCAGCGAAACGGGAGGTGACGCGGTGATCAGAGCTTGGTCCAGGCCTCGGTGAGGACCGCGCGCAGGATCTGCTCGATCTCGTCGAAGACCGACTGGTCGGCGATCAGCGGCGGGGCCAGCTGGATGACCGGGTCGCCACGGTCGTCGGCACGGCAGTAGAGACCGTTGTCGTACAGGGCCTTGGAGAGGAAGCCGTAGAGGACGCGCTCGGTCTCCTCGTCGTTGAACGACTGCTTGGTGGCCTTGTCCTTGACGAGCTCGATGCCGTAGAAGAAGCCGTTGCCGCGGACGTCGCCGACGATCGGCAGGTCGTGCAGCTTCTGCAGGGTGCTCAGGAAGTTGCCCTCGTTGTCGAGGACGTGCTGGTTGAGACCCTCACGCTCGAAGATGTCGAGGTTGGCGATACCGACGGCGGCGGAGACCGGGTGGCCACCGAAGGTGTAGCCGTGCAGGAAGGTGTTGTCGCCCTTGTAGAACGGCTCGGCCAGGCGGTCGGAGATGATGCAGGCGCCGATCGGGGAGTAGCCCGAGGTCATGCCCTTGGCGCAGGTGATCATGTCCGGGACGTAGCCGAACTTGTCGCAGGCGAACATCGTGCCGAGGCGGCCGAAGGCGCAGATGACCTCGTCGGAGACGAGCAGCACGTCGTACTGGTCGCAGATCTCGCGGACCCGCTGGAAGTAGCCGGGCGGCGGCGGGAAGCAGCCACCGGCGTTCTGCACCGGCTCCAGGAAGACGGCGGCGACGGTCTCGGGGCCCTCGAAGAGGATCTGCTGCTCGATCTGGTCGGCGCACCAGCGGCCGAAGGCCTCCGGGTCGTCACCGAAGATCGGGGCGCGGTAGATGTTGGTGTTCGGCACCTTGTGCGCGCCGGGGACCAGCGGCTCGAAGGGGGCCTTCAGGGCCGGCAGGCCGGTGATCGACAGGGCGCCCTGCGGGGTGCCGTGGTAGGCGACCGCACGCGAGATGACCTTGTGCTTGGTGGGCTTGCCGGTGAGCTTGAAGTACTGCTTGGCCAGCTTCCAGGCGGTCTCGACGGCTTCGCCGCCACCGGTGGTGAAGAAGACCTTGTTCAGGTCGCCCGGGGCGTGGTGGGCCAGGCGCTCGGCCAGCTCGACGGCCTTGGGGTGGGCGTAGGACCACACGGGGAAGAAGGCCAGTTCCTGCGCCTGCTTGTAGGCGGTCTCGGCGAGCTCGACCCGGCCGTGGCCGGCGTTGACCACAAAGAGGCCGGCGAGGCCGTCGATGTAGCGCTTGCCCTTGTCGTCGTAGATGTTGGTGCCCTCACCGCGCACGATCGTGGGCACGGGAGAGTTCTCGTACGACGACATGCGGGTGAAGTGCATCCACAGGTGGTCGTACGCCGTCTTGGAGAGGTCGGCGCTCATTGCTATCTCGTTCCCCAGGTGTAGGTCTGCTTCCGGAGCTTGAGGTACACGAAGCTCTCGGTGGATCGAACGCCGGGAAGCGTGCGGATCCGCTTGTTGATCATTTCCAGAAGGTGGTCGTCGTCCTCGCAGACGATCTCGATGATGAGATCGAAGGAGCCTGCCGTCATGACGACGTACTCGACCTCCTCCATGGTCGTCAGGGCGTCGGCCACGGGGTCGAGGTCACCCTCGACGTTGATGCCGACCATTGCCTGCCGACGGAAACCGACCGTGAGGGGGTCGGTGACCGCGACGATCTGCATCACGCCTTGGTCGAGCAGTTTCTGTACGCGTTGGCGCACAGCCGCTTCGGACAGGCCCACGGCCTTGCCGATCGCGGCGTACGGACGGCGCCCGTCCTCCTGGAGCTGCTCGATGATCGCCAGGGAGACGGAGTCGATCGACGGAGTGCCGTTTCTGTCACGAGTGGCCACGTCCCTCACTGTGCACGAGCCTCGACAGTCTTGCAACCCCAAATCGATGAAATTAGTCGTCTCGCGATCGAAATTTCACTGATTCCGTTGTTCCCGAGTGGCGGGTGTGTTGAAAACGTGGGTTCCGCGGCTAGGGTGGTTCCAAACCACCGGACAGTGGTTCCCAACCACCGGACATCTGACTGAAGGGGGCGCACAGTGACCACCGCACTGCGTCGTCTGCGCAACTACATCGACGGGGAGTTCCGGGACGCCGCCGACGGGCGGACCACGGAGGTGGTCAATCCCGCGACGGGTGAGGTGTACGCCACCGCCCCTCTCTCGGGTGCCGCCGACGTGGACGCGGCGATGGCCGCGGCCGAGGCCGCCTTCCCCGTATGGCGTGACCTGATCCCCGCCGAGCGGCAGAAGGTTCTGCTCAAGATCGCGGACCGCTTCGAGGAGCGCGCCGAGGAGCTGATCGCCGCCGAGTCCGAGAACTGCGGCAAGCCGATCGCGCTCGTCCGCTCCGAGGAAATCCCGCCGATGGTGGACCAGATCCGCTTCTTCGCGGGTGCCGCCCGGATGCTGGAGGGCCGCTCGGCCGGCGAGTACATGGACGGCTTCACGTCCATCATCCGCCGCGAGCCGGTGGGCGTCTGCGCCCAGGTCGCGCCGTGGAACTACCCGATGATGATGGCCGTCTGGAAGTTCGCCCCGGCCATGGCCGCGGGCAACACCGTCGTCATCAAGCCGTCCGACACCACCCCCGCCTCGACGGTGCTGATCGCCGACATCATCGGTGGTGTGCTGGACGAGCTGGGCCACCCGCGCGGCGTGTTCAACGTCATCTGCGGTGACCGCGAGACCGGCCGCCTCATGGTCGAGCACAAGGTCCCGGCGATGGCCTCGATCACCGGCTCGGTACGCGCCGGTATGCAGGTCGCCGAGTCCGCCTCCAAGGACCTCAAGCGGGTCCACCTGGAGCTGGGCGGCAAGGCCCCGGTCGTCGTCTTCGAGGACACCGACATCGCCAAGGCCGTCGAGGACATCGCGGTCGCCGGCTACTTCAACGCCGGCCAGGACTGTACGGCCGCCACCCGCGTGCTCGTCCAGGAGTCCATCCACGACGAGTTCGTCGCCGCGCTCGCCAAGAAGGCCGCGGAGACCAAGACCGGCGCGGTCGACGACGAGGACGTGCTCTACGGCCCGCTGAACAACGCCAACCAGCTCAAGCAGGTCAAGGGCTTCATCGAGCGGCTGCCCGCGCACGCCAAGATCGAGGCGGGCGGCGAACAGGTCGGCGAGAAGGGCTACTTCTTCGCCCCGACCGTCGTCTCCGGCCTCAAGCAGGACGACGAGATCGTCCAGCACGAGGTGTTCGGCCCGGTCATCACCGTCCAGTCCTTCTCCGACGAGAAGCAGGCGGTGGAGTGGGCCAACGGCGTCGAGTACGCGCTGGCGTCCTCGGTGTGGACCAAGGACCACGCCCGCGCCATGCGGCTGTCCAAGAGCCTCGACTTCGGCTGTGTGTGGATCAACACCCACATCCCGCTGGTCGCCGAGATGCCGCACGGCGGATTCAAGAAGTCCGGTTACGGCAAGGACCTTTCGGCCTACGGCTTCGACGACTACACCCGGATCAAGCACGTGATGACCTCGCTCAACGACTGACCGGACCGGCCGGCCCGACCGGCCCGGGGGATCCCCACCGTCGAGCGGCACGGAACGCTCGACACACCGTCGCGGGCGGAGGCCCGGCAACTGACGCTCTGTCGCTTGCCGCCTCCGCCCGCGGCACGTGAGAGTGCTCACCATGGTTGACCTTTCGCGGCGGGCGCTGCTCCGGGGCATGGGCGGGATGAGTACGGCGGGGGCGCTGGCCGCCCTGACCGGCTGCGGGGTGCCGCCCGCGTACGTCGAGGCCGCGGACCGCGGCGGCCCGGACCGTTCCCGGCACGAGCGGAAGATCGTCTTCGCCAACTGGCCGCTCTACATCGATGTCGACGACCACGACAAACAGCGGCGCCCCACCCTCGACGCGTTCCAGCGGCGCACCGGGATCTCCGTCACGTACACCGAGGAGATCAACGACAACGACGAGTTCTTCGGCAAGGTCAGCCCGGCGCTGATGAACCACCAGAGCACCGGCCGCGACCTGATCGTCATCAGCGACTGGATGTGTGCCCGGTTCGTCCGGCTCGGCTGGGTGCAGAAGATGGACCGCGCCGCCCAGCCGCACGTCGCCAAGTACCTCGACCCGCTGCTGCGCCGCCCGCACTTCGACCCCGGCCGGCTGCACTCGGTGCCCTGGCAGTCCGGGATCACCGGCATCGCGTACAACCGCAAGAAGCTCGGCCGGGAGATCAAGCACCTCTCGGACCTCTGGAAGCCCGATCTGCGCGGGCGGGTCACCCTGCTCTCCGGGCTCGACGAGGCGTTCGCCCTGCTCATGCAGGGGAACGGGGTCGACATCACCCGCTGGACGGCGGACGACTTCCACCGGATGACCGACCAGCTCCGCGGCCTGGTCCACCGGGGCCACATCCGGCGCTTCACCGGCAACGACTACATCAAGGACCTCGACTCGGGGGACGTGCTCGCCGCCCAGGCCTACTCGGGCGATGTGATCCAGCTGCAGGCGGACAACCCGGACATCGAGTTCGTGGTGCCCGAGGAGGGCGCCGAATTGTGGGCGGAGAGCCTGATGATCCCCAACCTCGCCGATCACAAGCACAACGCGGAGCGGCTGATCGACTACTACTACGAGCCGGAGGTCGCCGCGGACCTCGCCGCCTGGGTCAACTACGTCTGCCCCGTACCGGCCGCCCGCGACGTGCTGGCCTCCTCCAAGGACAAGGAGCGGGCCGCGCTCGCCGAGGACCCGCTGATCTTCCCGGACGATGCGATGCGCAAGCGGCTGGCCATCGCCCGGGACATCACGTCCAAGGAGCGGACCGAGTTCGCGAAGGAGTGGAACGGGATCGTGGGGTTGTAGAGCGGTGCGGGCGCGGGGCGGGGTTGCCGCGGTCACGGTGCCCGGCCGGGACCGGGGCTAGAGCGGCGGGATGTCGTTCTGGCTCGCGCCGATCGGGACCTGGTGGCCCGGCGGGAGGTCGTGGGCGGGCTGGCCCTTGAGGCTGGTGCCGGTGGCCTGGGCGGAGAAGGTCGCGCCGGCCGGGAGCATGGCCGTGTACTGGGTGTGACCGGTGCGGACCGCTTTACGTTCCTTCTTGGTCGGGGAGGTGGCGATCTCGATCGTGTCGCCCTCCTCGGCGCCGGTCAGCTTGCCCCAGACCGTGCGGCAGCCGGGGCTGTAGCGGACCGAGACCTGCATGGCTCCGGCCGTCTCCCGGGCCAGGGTGAGCGCGCCCCGGTCGCAGTGGGTGTCCTTGGGGTCGAGGCCGTCACAGTCGAGCATCGTGCAGGTCGGGGGCTCGGTCGTGGCCGGGACGGCGGACGGGGTACGGACGGGGCCGGCCCCGCCGGTGCGGTCGTCGTCCGGGTCGCCGCCCGCGAGCAGGGGGATCGTCACGGTCAGCACGGTGGTCACCGCGGCCACGATCACCGAACCGATCAGCGTCTCGGGGCCGTGCCGCTTCAGCCAGGAGCGCTCGTCGGGCGTGGCCGCACGCGGGCCCGTCACCGAGCCGTCCGCCACCGAGTCGTCCGTCTCGTCCGTCTCGCTGTGGGGCCCCTCCGCATCGCCTCGTGAGCCGGGCACGCGACCTCCTGCACTGTGTGACTCACCGTCAGGAGGGCAGGATAGGGCGCTTGGCCGGATATGACGCGGACAGATCCGGTCGTGTGTCGGCGACAGATCCGGTCGTGTGTCGGCGTGGACCGCGGCGTTCCCATCGGGGGAACGCCGCCGGTCAGCGGGCAACCGGGGGACCGTCAGCGGGCGGTGGCGTCGTTCACCCGCGCCAGGAGGCGGTGTACGTGTCGATCTCGGCGGCCAGCCGGGCCTTGGCCGGGGCGTCCATGAAGGAGGCCTCGACGGCGTTCTTGGCCAGGGCGGCCAGCCCGCCGGCGTCCAGGTCCAACAGCTGGGCGGCGACGGCGTATTCGGTGTTGAGGTCGGTGCCGAACATCGGCGGGTCGTCGCTGTTGATGGTGACCAGGACGCCGGCGTCGACCATCTCCTTGACCGGGTGCTCGTCGAGGATGCGCACCGAGCGGGTGGCGATGTTGGAGGTCGGGCAGACCTCCAACGGGATGCGGTGCTCGGCGAGATGGGCGAGCAGCGCGGGGTCCTGGGTCGCGCTGGTGCCGTGCCCGATGCGCTCGGCGCGGAGGTCGCGGAGCGCGTCCCAGATCGTGCCGGGGCCGGTGGTCTCGCCGGCGTGCGGTACGGAGTGCAGTCCGGCGGCGATCGCGCGGTCGAAGTACGGCTTGAACTGCGGGCGGGGCACGCCGATTTCGGGGCCGCCGAGCCCGAACGACACCAGTCCCTCGGGCTGCAGGTCGCAGGCGATCCGGGCGGTCTCCTCGGCGGCCTCCAGACCGGCCTCGCCGGGGATGTCGAAGCACCAGCGCAGCACCACGCCCAGCTCGGACTCCGCGGCCTTCCGGGCGTCCTCGATGGCCTCGACGAACGCGGCGTCGGGGATACCGCGGCGGGTGGAGCTGAACGGCGTGATGGTCAGCTCGGCGTAGCGGATCTGCTGGCGAGCCATGTCCCGGGCGACCTCGTACGTCAGCAGCCGGACGTCCTCGGCGTCACGGATCAGGTCCACGACGGAGAGGTAGACCTCGATGAAGTGCGCGAAGTCGCGGAAGGTGAAGTAGTCGGCCAGCGCCTCGGGGTCGGTGGGGACGGCGGAGTCCGGGTGCCGGGCGGCCAGCTCGGAGACGATCCGCGGCGATGCCGAGCCGACGTGGTGGACGTGCAGCTCCGCCTTGGGCAGGCCCGCGATGAAGGCATCGAGATCGGACAACGGATCCTCCTGGTCAGGGATGGGCAGGGTGAGCGGAACGGCCCCGTCGGCCCCGTCATGCTATGCGGGGCGGTTGCCGGGCGGGCGGCGGCCCTGGGGATGCCCCCGCTACGCCGCCGCGTCCTCGCGCAGGCGCTGGCGGGCCTCCATCAGGGCGAAGCCCAGGAGGTTCAGTCCGCGCCAGCGTGCCGGGTCCGGGGCGCGTTCGTCGTCGGCGGCCAGGCCGATGCCCCATATCCGGTCCAGCGGGCTGGCCTCGACCAGGACCCGGGAGTTCGTGCCGAGCAGGAAGTCCCGCAGGGCGGGGTCCTGGCCGAATTTGTGCAGGCTGCCCTCGACGACCAGGGCGAAGCGGTGCCGCCGCCAGGTCTCCTCGTCGAAGCCCCGGACCTTCCGGCCGGCGTCCTTGGCCTGCTTGGGGTGGCCGGCCGCGAGGGCCTGCCGTTCCGCCTCGGCGTCACCGAAGAGGCGGGCCTTTCCGGCCATCATCCAGTGCTCGGCGGTGGCGTACGTCGTCCCGTCGACCGTGAAGGGGGCCGGCCACCACTGGCTGAAACAGCTCGGGCTCAGGTCGCCGTCGCGGCGCGGGCGGTGACCCCAGAAAAACACGTATTTCGGACGCTTGCCGGCGGATGTCTCCCGGCGCAGTTCGTCGACCGAGCGCGGCCCGTCCGCGGCGCGCCCGTCCATGATCCCCCCGGCGGTCCCCGGGGCCTGCCCCGGGCCGCTCCCCGTGCTGTCGTGCATCATGCCGGGATTCTGTCAGCGGGCACCGACAACGTGTCGGGGTCCCCACCCCCAGAAATCGCAGAATTCGTCGCGTAACCAAAAGGCAACAACGGAATCCCTTGTTGAGGCCGTTCTATTCTGTCAAGATCGGCCATCGATTCCGGAAATAGCTACGCCAGGCAGTGCCGCGGAGCGGCCCCCGCGCCCGGCGGAGGAGAGCACCATGGATCACCGATTCGACGTCACCGAGCGATTCGCCCAGGGCGCGCAATTCATTGCGGGCAGCCTCCGGAGCGGCACCTCCGGCCGGACCCAGGACGTCGTCGACCCGGCGACCGGCGAGACGGTGTACCGCTATGAACTCGCAGGTACGGCCGACGTCGACGCGGCCGTCGAAGCGGCCGGGCGGGCCTTCCCCCAGTGGGCGGGGGCCACGCCCGGCGAGCGCTCCGACACCCTCCACCGCTTCGCCGCCGCGCTCGCCGAGGACGCCGCCGATCTTGCCTTCGCCGAATCGCTGAACTGCGGAAAGCCGATCAAGCTCAGCAATGAGTTCGATGTGCCGGGTTCGATCGACAATGCCGCGTTCTTCGCCGGTGCGGCCCGCCATCTGGAGGGCAAGGCGGCCGGCGAATACAGCGCCGACCACACCTCCGTGATCCGCCGCGAGCCCCTCGGCGTCGTCGGCTCCATCGCCCCCTGGAACTATCCGCTCCAGATGGCCGCCTGGAAGGTGCTGCCGGCCATCGCCGCGGGCAACACCATCGTCCTGAAGCCCGCCGAGATCACCCCGCTGACCTCGCTGCTCTTCGCGCAGGCCGCCCAGCGCGCGGGGCTGCCCGACGGAGTGCTCAACATCGTCTCCGGGGCCGGCCGGGACGCCGGTGAGCACCTGGTGGGCCACCCCTCCGTCGCGATGACCTCCTTCACCGGCTCGACCGCCATCGGCAAGCGCGTCGCCGAGATCGCCACCGGCACCGTCAAGCGCCTCCACCTCGAACTCGGCGGCAAGGCCCCGTTCGTCGTGTTCGACGACGCCGACCTGGAGGCGGCCGTCCACGGCGCGGTCGCCGGTGCGCTGATCAACACCGGCCAGGACTGCACCGCCGCCACCCGCGCCTACGTCCAGCGCCCGCTCTACGACGCGTTCGTCAGCGGCGTCGCGGACCTGATGGCGACCGTACGGCTCGGCGACCCCTTCGACCCGTCCACCGACCTCGGCCCGCTGATCTCGCACACCCAGCGCGACCGGGTGGCCGCCTTCGTCGACCGGGCGCGCGACTACGCCACCGTCGTCACCGGCGGCGAGGCCCCCCAGGGCGAGCTGGCCAAGGGCGCGTACTACCTGCCCACGCTGATCGCCGGCGCCCCCCAGGACAGCGAGGTCGTACAGTCCGAGATCTTCGGCCCGGTCCTGGTCGTGCTGCCCTTCGACAGTGACGACGAGGGCATCGCCCTGGCCAACGACACCCCCTACGGGCTGGCCGCCTCCGCCTGGAGCCGGGACGTCTACCGCACCGGCCGCGCCACCCGCGAGATCAAGGCGGGCTGCGTCTGGGTCAACGACCACATCCCGATCATCAGCGAGATGCCGCACGGCGGCGCCAAGGCGTCCGGCTTCGGCAAGGACATGTCGGCCTACTCCTTCGAGGAGTACACCCAGGTCAAGCACGTGATGTACGACAACACCGCGGTCGCCAGGAAGGACTGGCACCGCACGATCTTCGGGGACCGCACCTGACGGGACCACCCGGGGGCTCGGACGCCCCCCGGACCCGTCCCCGGACGACTCCCCGGAGCGAGCCCCCACCTCGCCCCGCCCCGCCCGTACCCCGCCCGTACGGGCCCACCCCGCGGCCAGTGGCCGCACGGCACCGTCCCCGCCGGCCGAGCGCCGGGCTCACCCCTGAAAGGGCACCGCGCATGGAGCACCACCAGCAGCCCGAACCCCTGTCCGCGGTCGAACTCGCCGCCATGCGCCGGAGCGCGGCCAACGGCCGGCTCGCCATGACCCGCCGCTCGCTGCTGCGCGCGGGCGGTGCCATGGCGGCCGTCACCGGCGGTCTGGGCGCTCTGGGGGCCTGCGGCATCCCGCCCGCCGGCCGTACCGACGCCGCGGCGTCCCAGGACCACTCCCGGAAGGAGAAGCAGCTCAACTTCTCCAACTGGACCGAGTACATGGACGTCAGCGACGACGGCAAGCACCACCCGACGCTGGACCGCTTCACCCGGCGCACCGGCATCGGCGTCAAATACACCGAGGACATCAACGACAACGACGAGTTCTTCGGCAAGGTCCAGGCACAGCTGGCGGCCGGCCAGGACACCGGCCGCGACCTGATCGTGCTCACCGACTGGATGTGCGCGCGGATGATCTCCCTCGGCTGGATCCAGAAGCTGGACCCGGCCAACCTGCCGCACGCCTACGCCAACCTCTCGGCGCAGTTCCGCGACCCCGCCTGGGACCCCGGCCGGGCGCACTCCTACGTGTGGCAGGGCATCCCCGCGATCATCGCGTACAACAAGAAGGCCACCGGCGGCCGGAAGGTCGACTCGGTCAGCCAGCTGCTGGAGGACCCGCGGCTCAAGGGCCGGGTCGGCTTCCTCTCCGAGATGCGCGACTCCATCGGGCTGACCCTCCTGGACATGGGCAAGAAGCCCGAGGAGGTCACCGCCGACGACTTCGACGCGGCGATCGCCCGGCTCCAGAAGGGCGTCGACTCCAAGCAGATCCGCCGCTTCACCGGCAACGACTACACCACCGACCTGGACAAGGGCGACCTCGCCGCGTGCGTGGCCTGGGCCGGCGACATCGTTCAACTCCAGAGCGACAACCCGGACATCGAGTACGTCATCCCCAAGAGCGGCTACATGACGTCCACCGACAACCTGATGGTGCCGAACAAGGCCCGCCACAAGGAAAACGCCGAACGGCTCATCGACTACTTCTACGAGCCGAAGGTGGCGGCGCGGCTCGCGGCGTACATCAACTACGTCTGCCCGGTCGACGGCGTCCGCGAGGAACTCGCCAAGATCGACAAGAAGGCGGCGGACAACCCGCTGATCCTGCCGGACAAGGAGATGGCCACCAGGTCCCACTCCTTCCGCGCACTGTCCGCCAAGGAGAACAAGCAGTTCAGCCAGAAGTTCTCCGAGCTCACCGGCGCCTGACCCCACCGCCCGCCGGGCCCGCCCCCTCCGAGCCGTTTCGCCCTCCGACCCACGGGACGACCGACATGACCAAGACCGCGACCCCTCAGAGCAGCGGCGGCGACGTCCGCCTCCAAGGGATAAGCAAGACCTACGGCTCCTTCACCGCCGTCCATCCGCTCGACCTGACCGTCCCCGCGGGCTCCTTCTTCGCGCTGCTCGGCGCCTCGGGCTGCGGCAAGACCACCACCCTGCGGATGATCGCCGGCCTGGAGGAGCCCACCACCGGGACCGTCGAACTCGCGGGCCAGGACGTCACCGTCCTGCCGCCCTACAAGCGCCAGGTCAACACCGTCTTCCAGAACTACGCGCTCTTCCCGCACCTCGACATCTACGAGAACGTCGCCTTCGGACTGCGCCGCCGCGGCATCAAGTCCGTCAAGAAGCAGGTCGAGGAGATGCTCGACCTGGTCCAGCTCGGCCCGATGGCCCGCCGCAAGCCGCAGCAGCTCTCCGGCGGCCAGCAGCAGCGCGTCGCGGTCGCCCGCGCCCTGATCAACCACCCCCAGGTGCTGCTCCTCGACGAGCCGCTGGGCGCCCTCGACCTCAAGCTGCGCCGCCAGATGCAGCTGGAGCTCAAGCGCATCCAGACCGAGGTCGGCATCACCTTCGTGCACGTCACCCACGACCAGGAGGAGGCCATGACGATGGCCGACACCGTGGCCGTGATGAACGGCGGCCGGGTCGAGCAGCTCGGCGCCCCCGCCGACCTCTACGAGAACCCCGCCACCACCTTCGTCGCCAACTTCCTGGGCACCTCCAACCTCATCGAGGCCGAGGTCGTCGAGGCCGGCGGCGACGAGCTGCTCCTCAAGGCCGCGGACGCCACACTCCGGCTGCCCGCCGCCCGATGTAGCGCCTCGGCCCGTACGGGCGAGAAGGTGCTGGCCGGCGTACGGCCCGAGAAGGTCGCCCTGCGGCACGCCGACGACGCCGGGTCCATCGCCGAGGGCCACAACCGGCTGCCCGGCCGCATCAAGGACGCCAGCTTCATCGGCGTCTCCACCCAGTACGTCGTCGACGTACCGGGCCTGGGCGAACTCGCCGTCTACGAGCAGAACATCGAGCGCGACGGCCGCCTCGTGCCCGGCGCGGAGATCGTGCTGCACTGGAGCCCGGCGCACACCTTCGGACTGGACGCCACCCAGGACATCCAGGCCGGCGCGGACCTCGACGAGGAGGCCGCGTGACCACCACCGAGACCCCCGCACCACCGGACGAGCAGACCGCCGCACCCCTGGAGGTGCACAAGACCCCGGCCCGCAAACGGCTGGTCCCCTACTGGCTGCTGCTGCCCGGCATCCTCTGGCTGATCGTCTTCTTCGCCGCCCCGCTCGTCTACCAGGCGTCGACCTCGATCCAGACCGGCTCCCTCGAAGAGGGCTTCAAGGTCACCTGGCACTTCGCCACCTACTGGGACGCGCTCGGCGAATACTGGCCGCAGTTCGTCCGCTCGGTCGGCTACGCCGCCCTCGCCACCGCGCTCTGCCTGCTCCTGGGTTACCCGCTGGCGTACCTCATCGCCTTCAAGGCGGGCCGCTGGCGCAACCTCGTGATGATCCTGGTCATCGCCCCGTTCTTCACCAGCTTCCTGATCCGCACGCTGGCCTGGAAGACGATCCTGGCCGACGGCGGACCGGTCGTCGCCGCCCTGAACTCGCTGCACGTTCTCGACGTCACCAGCGCGCTGGGCATCACCGAGGGACACCGGGTGCTGGCCACCCCGCTCGCGGTGGTCTGCGGACTGACGTACAACTTCCTGCCGTTCATGGTCCTGCCGCTCTACACCTCGCTGGAGCGCATCGACCCGCGGCTGCACGAGGCGGCCGGCGACCTCTACGCCCGCCCGGCCACCACCTTCCGCCGGGTGACCTTCCCGCTGTCGATGCCCGGCGTCGTCGCGGGCACCCTGCTCACCTTCATCCCGGCCGCCGGCGACTACATCAATGCCGAACTGCTGGGCTCCACCGACCAGAAGATGATCGGCAACGTCATCCAGTCGCAGTTCCTGCGGGTCCTGGACTACCCGACCGCGGCCGCGCTCTCCTTCATCCTCATGGCGGCCATCCTCGCCATGGTCACGATCTACATCCGCAAGTCCGGGACGGAGGATCTGGTCTGATGGCGGCAACCGGGACCACGGCCAGCACGGCCGAGACCACGGCAACCACGGCGCCCACGAGAGGCCGCACGCCCCACAAGGGCCTGCGCTGGCTGCGCCGCAACATCGTCACCCTCGCGGGGCTCTGCACCCTGGGCTACCTCATCCTGCCCAACCTCGTCGTGATGGTGTTCTCGTTCAACAAGCCCAACGGCCGCTTCAACTACCAGTGGCAGCGGTTCTCCACGGACGCCTGGACCGATCCGTGCGGGGTCGCCGACCTGTGCGGCTCGCTGGGACTGAGCCTGCAGATCGCCGTCTGGGCCACGGTCGGCGCGACCGTCCTCGGCACCATGATCGCGTTCGCGCTGGCCCGCTACCGCTTCCGCGCCCGGGCCGGCGTCAACACCCTGATCTTCCTGCCGATGGCCATGCCCGAGGTCGTCATGGCCGCCTCGCTGGCGACCCTCTTCCTCAACATGGGCATCCAGTTCGGCTTCTGGACGATCCTCATCGCGCACATCATGTTCTGCCTGAGCTTCGTCGTCACCGCCGTCAAGGCCCGTGTGATGAGCATGGACCCGCGGCTCGAACAGGCTGCCCAGGACCTCTACGCCTCGCCCACGCAGACCTTCCTGCGGGTGACGCTGCCGATCGCCGCGCCCGGCATCGCGGCCGGCGCCCTGCTCTCCTTCGCGCTCTCCTTCGACGACTTCATCATCACCAACTTCAACGCCGGCTCCACGGTGACCTTCCCCATGTTCGTCTGGGGATCGGCACAGCGGGGCACACCCGTTCAGATCAATGTCATCGGTACGGCGATGTTCCTGGTCGCCGTGCTGTGCGTAGTGGTCGGCCAGCTGGCCGGCAAACGCCGTAAGCGGAGCTAGAGGAGCTGAGAACCATGGCACGAGCTGCCATGAACGCCCCGTCCCCCGTCCACGCGCTCGCGGACGCCGCCCCCACACCCTTCTGGCTGGACGACCCCACCCGCCCCGCCGCGCAGCCCGCCCTCGTCGGCGACGAGAACTGCGACCTGCTCGTCGTCGGCGGCGGCTACTCCGGACTGTGGACCGCGCTGCTCGCCAAGGAGCGCGACCCGCAGCGCGACGTCGTGCTCGTCGAAGGCGCCGAGATCGGCTGGGCCGCCTCCGGGCGCAACGGCGGCTTCTGCGCCGCCTCCCTCACCCACGGCCTGGGCAACGGCCTGGCCCGCTGGCCCGGTGAACTCGCCAAGCTCGAAGAACTCGGCATCCGCAACCTCGACGCCATCGAGGAGGCGGTGGCCCGCTACGGCATCGACTGCGACTTCGAGCGCACCGGCGAGATCGACATCGCCACCGAGCCGCACCAGATCGCCGAGCTCCAGGAGGCCGCCGAGGACGCCGCGAAGCTCGGCCTGGACCGGCACACCTTCCTTGACGAGGACGCCCTCCGCGCCGAGGTCGACTCACCGACCTTCCGGGCCGGCCTGTGGGACCGCAACGGCGTCGCCATGCTCAACCCGGCCAAGCTCGCCTGGGGCCTGAAAAAGGCCTGCTTGGACCTCGGCGTGCGCATCTACGAGCGCACCCGCGCCACCGCGCTCGCCTCCGAGGGCATGGGCATGGCCGTCCGCACCCCGTACGGCCGGGTCTTCGCCCGTCATGTCGCGCTCGGCACCAACGCCTTCCCCTCCCTGGTCAAGCGGGTGCGCCCGTACATCGTCCCGGTCTACGACCACGCCCTGATGACCGAGCCGCTGACCGACGAGCAACTGGCGGCCATCGGCTGGAAGAACCGCCAGGGCCTCTCCGACTCCAACAACCACTTCCACTACTTCCGCATCACCGCCGACAACCGCATCCTGTGGGGCGGTTACGACATCGTCTACCGCTACGGCGGCGGCGTCCGCGCGGAATTCGACCACCACCCGGAGACGTACGAGAAGCTCGCCCGGCACTTCTTCCGCTGCTTCCCGCAGTTGGAGGGCCTGCGCTTCACCCACACCTGGGGCGGCGCGATCGACACCTGCGCCCGCTTCTCGGCGTTCTTCGGCACCGCACACGCCGGCCGGGTCGCCTACGCGGCCGGCTACACCGGCCTCGGCGTGGGCGCCACCCGCTTCGGCGCCGACGTGATGCTCGACCTGCTCGCCGGCGAACCCACCGAGCGCACGGAGCTGGAGATGGTCCGCAGCAAGCCGCTGCCCTTCCCGCCCGAGCCGCTGCGCTGGGCCGGCATCGGCATCACCCAGTGGTCGATGACCCGCGCCGACACCCACGGCGGACGCCGCAACCTGTGGCTGAAGGCGATGGACAAGATGGGGCTGGGCTTCGACAGCTGAGGGGGACGGGGGTGGGCGGGTGGCTGCTGCCCGCCCCCTCGCGCGTGCGTGATCGCGTGCGTATTACGGCAGTGGCGGGGGCGAAGGGGGAGCGGGGGCGGTTACCGGCGCGGAGGACGCGGTGACCGCCGGCGCCCAGCGCTCGCAGACGGCGCACCAGAGCGCCAGCACCACCCCGGCCAGGCACCAGCTGCCGAGGACGTCCAGCGGCCAGTGGTATCCGCGGCGCACCAGCCCCACGCCGACGCCGAGGTTGAGCAGCACGGTCCCGGTGGCCAGCGCCAACGGGAGCCGGCCCCGACCCCGCGCCCTGCGGCCGGCCCGGCCCGCGTCGGGTCCCCACCGGGTCAGGAACAGCGCGGCCACGCCGTAGGCAACCGCCGCCGTGGCGGCATGGCCCGACGGATAGAAACCGTCGTGCCCACCGGCGGCGGCCATCCGCGGCGGGCCCGGCCGGGCGAGCCACAGCTTGAGCGGGACGACGAGCACGGGCACCACGGCGAGCGCGAGCCCGGCGGCCAGCGGCGGCAGCCACCACCGCCCGGCCGGACCGCCCGCGACCCCCTCCGGCTGCCGGCCCCGCCACCCGGCCCGCCCCACGACCACCCTCACCAAGACAACCCCCACCAACACCGGCAACGCCACGACCGTGTTGCCGAGATCGGCGAGGAACTCGGCGACCGAGGAGGGGAGTTCGCGGGCACCGGCGATGCCGTGGCCCAGCCGCTCGTCGTACGTCCGCAGCGGACCGTGCGCCGCCACCTGCCAGGTGAGAACGGCGAACAGCAGCACGCAGAGGAGCAGCACGTACCGAGGGGCGAACAGGCCCGGGAAAAGGTTCGGCCGCCTCGGAACAGGGGGGGGTGGTTCCGAGGCGGCCACGCTGACCGGTGTCCCGCGCGCCCCGGGGGGTATGGGGCGGGCGGACATCCGATCGGTGAGGATTCCCGGATCCCCTCTCACGAGGGGGGCCGGCTTTGTGCGCGAGGGCACGGCCTGGTCGGAGCCGGGGAAGCGCCGACCGGGCGTCGCCCGCAGTCCCCTGCGGGCGGGGTGTTTCTCTCATCTGCAGAAACCGTACGGCACGGGGAGCGCACCGGACAGCCGCATCACCCGCCCGCCATCGGCCCCGCACATCTTCTTCACTCGGCGTCTCCAGCCACCCGTGGCCACCCGGAACGCGGTGACCGGAACGGTGCGCTGACCCACCGCCGCCACCTGCGAAAACGGGCCGCCACCCCCGACACGGAAGCCGCCACCCCGATACGGAAAGGGAAAGCGGCCCGCAGACAGGCTGCGGGCCGCTCACTCCCGGCGGGACCAGCTCCCGGACGTATCAACTCCCGGATGCATCAGCTCCTGGCCGGATCAGCTCCGTCCGGATCAGATCCTCGCGAACGCCGCCTCGAGGATGTCCAGACCCTCGTTGAGCAGGTCCTCGCCGATGACCAGCGGCGGCAGGAAGCGCAGCACATTGCCGAACGTACCGGTCGTCAGGACGAGCAGACCCTCCTGGTGGCATGCCTTGGCGAGCGCGCCGGTGGCCTCGGGGTTGGGCTCCTTCGAACCGGACTTGACCAGCTCGATCGCGATCATGGCGCCGCGGCCGCGGACCTCGCCGATGATGTCGTACTTCTCGGCGATCGCGGTCAGGCGGGCCTTCATGATCTCGCCGATCCGCCGCGCCTTGCCGTTGAGGTCCTGCTCGCGCATGGTCTCGATGGAGCCGAGCGCCGCGGCGCAGGCCACCGGGTTACCGCCGTAGGTGCCGCCCAGGCCGCCCGCGTGCGCGGCGTCCATGATCTCCGCGCGACCGGTCACGGCCGCCAGCGGCAGACCGCCGGCGATGCCCTTCGCCGTCGTGATCAGGTCGGGCACGATGCCCTCGTCCTCACACGCGAACCACTGGCCGGTACGGCAGAAGCCGGACTGGATCTCGTCCGCGACGAAGACGATGCCGTTCTCCTTCGCGAAGTTCGCGATGGCGGGCAGGAAGCCCTTGGCCGGCTCGATGAAGCCGCCCTCGCCGAGCAGCGGCTCGATGATGATCGCCGCGACGTTCTCGGCGCCGATCTGCTTGGTGATCTGCGTGATGGCCTGCTCCGCGGCCTCCTGCGCACAGTTCTCCGGGCCGGTCAGCCAGCGGTAGGGGTAGGCCAGCGGCACACGGTAGACCTCGGGCGCGAACGGGCCGAAGCCGTGCTTGTACGGCATGTTCTTGGCGGTGAGCGCCATCGTGAGGTTCGTCCGGCCGTGGTACCCGTGGTCGAAGACGACCACGGCCTGCCGCTTGGTGTACGCCCGGGCGATCTTGACGGCGTTCTCGACCGCCTCCGCACCGGAGTTGAACAGCGCCGACTTCTTCTCGTGGTCGCCCGGGGTCAGCTCGGCCAGCGCCTCACAGACCTCGATGTACGGCTCGTACGGCGTCACCATCACACAGGTGTGGGTGAAGTCGGCGAGCTGCGCGGTGGCCCGGCGGACGACCGCCTCCGCGCTGTTGCCCACCGAGGTCACCGCGATGCCCGAGCCGAAGTCGATCAGGGAGTTGCCGTCCACGTCCTCCAGGACGCCGCCGCCCGCACGCTTCACGAAGACGGGCAGTACCGCGCCGACGCCACTGGCGACCGTGGCCTGCTTACGGGCCCACAGCTCCTGCGACTTCGGGCCGGGGATCGCGGTGACGACGCGACGCTCCTGGGGAAGGGCGGGGCCTCCGGACAGTTCGCTCATGGCAGTCTCCTGGATGGAACGGGAACGGACAGACGTCTTGAGTCTTGTTCTCGCAGGCTAGGGGCGGTGGGGCGGGTCTGGCATGTTCCGTTCGGGAGAAGTGCGCGTGTTGCGTTGTCCGCACCGGACATAGCGACGGCTCCCGGCCAGTAGATTGAGCGCCGGCGCGCCCGGCAGCGGCGCCCACCAGCGCGGGCATGACAATGGCAACGCGGCACCGCCGGCCCACGGCGCCGCCGCACCGGCACACCAGGCCACGGCTCAAGGGGGACAAGGGGCACCGGATGGACACCGAGGGCACGCACGACGCACGTCACACCCGCTCCGACCAGGTCCCACGACCGACACCACCACCACCCACAGACCTGCCGCCACGGCCGGTGGGGCCCCCGGCGGCACCGGCCGTGCCCACCCTTCCCCCGACTTCGGCGCCGGCCGCCGGCACGGCCGTGCCCGAGCCGCCGGTCGTGAACTGGCTCCGCATGCCACGCCCGGCGGCGGCACCAGGAGTGTGGACGTACGGACACCGCCCGCGCCCCGCTGAGGAGCCCGACCGGGTCCCGGCTCGCCAGCTGGTCAGCGGGGCGGTCATCTCGTTCTTGTGCGGGTGGCTGTTGTGGTCGTTGTTGTGGAATGGGTATTTGGGGACGTATTGGGTCTGGCCGCTCGAAGCTCTCGTACCTCGTTCCTGGGTAGTTGGAGCAACGTCCAGTGACGAGGTCATTTATGCGGTGGTAACGCGCGTTTACAGTGCTCTGTGGATCCTCGGCATCGCGTTCTTCTTCGGCCGTCTCGGCCGCTGGCCGGAGCTGGCTCGTCGGTACGTGGTGCCCGTCTTCCGCCGCCTCCGCACCTCCGCCGTCGCCCCCAAGCCCCAAGCCGCCTCCGACCCCGTGGAATGGCCCGAGATGCGGGCGCACGGTGCGGTGGATGCGGCCGAGAAGCTGGCTGCCGAGGCGCGTGCCGGGCGGATGAACGACGTGGACGTGGCGAGGATCGAACGAGCCTGGCGGTCGGTCCGGTCCGGCAAGAATTCCCTCGCGACCTTCACCGACACCGTGCTGCGGCACGGCGCGGCCGCCTGTGCGCATCCCTCCGGCCGGCGTGACCTGCCGCGCCGGACCGCCGCGCACGACCTGCTCGCCCATCAGGTCCGTATCGGCACCGCCGCCGACCACCCCCGCAATCCCTACCAGCACCGCGGTGTTGGTTGTGCCCTTGAGCCCGGGATTCTGGGGACGTCCCTGCTGGCCGTCGGGCCCGCCGGGAGCGGGAAGACCACCCGGGTGGTGAAGCCGGTGGTGGAGTCGATGTGTCTGCAGGCGCTGGCCGGGCAGTGCGCCGTGATCGCGGTCGGACCGGCCGGTTCGGACCTGGGGCCCGACGAGGCGTTCGACGTGGTGGTCAGGGTCGGCCGCCCGGACCCCGATTGCGATCTCGATCTCTACGGCGGCACCACGGACCCCGACGAGGCGGCGGGGATCCTCGCCGAGGCGCTGGTCGGCGACCTCGCCGAGCAGTTGCCCGGTGGGGACAGTCGGCGGGCCGCGACCGCGCTGGCCCAGCTGCTCGGCCCTTTCCGGGCCGCCCACGACCGCTTCCCGACCGTCCCCGAGCTGCGCGCCCTGCTGGACGCGGCGCCCGAGGCGATCACCGCCCTGCGCACCGCTCTGGAAGAGGCAGAGGCCCCCACCCTGCTGCGTGAACTGGACGTCCGGGCCCGCCAGGCCGAGCGCCCCGGTGACGCCGCCGTGCTCCTCGCCGACCGCCTCGCCCTCCTGGACCGGCCCGCCTTCGCCGCGTACTTCGACCCGACGGGGCGCACCCGCCAGGTCTCGCTGCACGCCCTCGACCATCCGCTGCGGGTACGGATCGAACTGCCCGAGCGCGGTCACGCGGAGGCCTCACGGATCCTCGCGCGGCTGGTGCTGGCGCAGTTCACCGAGTGCGCGGTGGCCCGCAGCGACCGCTCGCTGTTCGCCTGTCTGGTGCTTGACGAGGCCGCGCACACCATCACCGCCGAGGCGCTCCGTGGTCTGCAGCGGCTGCGCTCGGCGAATGCGGGGGTGGTGCTCACGCTGCGGTCCCTCGACGACATCCCGGACACGCTGCGCGGCACACTGCTCGGCACGGTCGGCTGCCGGATGGCGTTCGCGGGCGTCACGACCTGGGACGGCGCGCGGTTCGCCGAGGTCTGGGGCAAGGAGTGGGTGGAGACCCGCGATGTGACGGACCGTCAGATCATTGCGGAGAGCGCCGCGGGGAAGGCGTTCCACATCTTCCGGCACCTGGTCACCGGCAAGGCCGCCACGGCCAAGGCCGTCACCGTACGGACCGTGGAGCGGGAGCGCTGGTCCGCCTCCGACCTCGCCAACTCCGTCCCGGCGGGGCATGCGGTGCTCTCGGTGACCAGCGTGACCGGGGAACACGCCCCACCCGTCCTCGTAGACCTCCGCTCCTGACCCCCGCGCCCCATGCCGCCGGCATGCCCCGGCCCCCGTTCCCCGATTCCTCCGTTGAGGCAGAATCGGCAGTGGCCGTTCGTACGGGGCGGCGTAAAGAATGGGGCGTGGGCCGGTTGTCGGGTGGTCGACGATCGGTTGTCCGCTCGGGTTCCCGCCGAAGTCACCGAAGTCACCGACGTCCATCGAAGGTCCTATGCCGCACACGCTCGCTTCCCTGGTCAACCACACCGCGCTCAAGCTGACCGTGCTCGCGGGCGAGGAGCGGTTGGACGTGCCGGTGCGCTGGGCGCACGCCAGCGAGCTGATCGATCCGGTGCCGTACATGGAGGGCGGCGAGCTGCTGCTGATCACGGCGCTGAAGCTGGACGCGGAGGACCCGGAGGCCACCCGCAGGTACGTGCGGCGGGTGGCGGAGGCCGGGGTGGTCGGGCTGGGCTTCGCGGTCGGGGTGAATTACGAGGACGTGCCGGAGCCGCTGGTGGCGGCGGCGCGGGAGCAGGGGCTGCCGCTGCTGGGCGTGCCGCGCCGGACGCCGTTCATCGCGATCAGCAAGGCCGTGTCGGCGGCGGTGGCCGCCGATCAGTACCGCGCCGTGACCGCGGGCTTCGAGGCGCAGCGGGAGCTGACCCGGGCGGCGCTCAGCGTCGAGGGCCCGGCGGAGTTGCTGGCCCGGCTCGCCGCGCATCTGGACGGCTGGGCGGCGCTGTACGACGCCTCGGGGGCCGTGGTGGCGGCCGCCCCCGACTGGGCGGCGCGGCGGGCGGCGCGGCTCGCGGAGGACGTGGCGCGGCTCCGGGAGCGGCCCGCGCCGGCGAGCTCCGTGGTGAGCGAGGCCGAGGGCGACGACCGCGTCGAGCTGCAGTCGCTGGGCACCGGCCGGCGGGCGCGCGGGGTGCTCGCGGTGGGCACCGGTGCGCCGCTCGGGACGGCCGAGCGGTACGCGGTGCACTCCGCGGTCGCGCTGCTGACGCTGACCACCGAGCGGTCCCGGGCGCTGCAGGACGCCGAGCAGCGGCTGGGCGCCGCGGTGCTGAAGATGCTGCTGGCGGGCGAGCCCGATCACGCACGGGCGGTGGCCGGGCGGCTCTACGGCGGGCTGCTGGACGCGCCGTTCCGGATGGTGGTCGCGGAGGCGGTGCCGGGGGAGGAGGGCGGCGGGTCGGCCGCCGCCCCGGCCTCCGGTACTTCTCGTGGTACTTCTCGTGGCAGTAGTACGGGCGCGGCGCTGGACGCGCTGGCCGATGCCATGGACTCGGCGGCCGCCCGCACCGGTGAGGCGGTGCTCGCGGTGCCGGACGGCGGCCGGCTGATCGTGCTGGTCGCGGACGGTGGCGCGGCGGCGGACGCCTGTGCGACGTACGCGGCGCAGGCCGAGGCCCGGGCCGGTGCGCAGTCCCGCACGCGCGGCCGGGCGGGGCGCACTGAACCGGGCGGCGGCGAGGGGCTGGCCGTCGGGCTGTCCGCACCGACCGGGCCGGCGGCCGCCGCGAACGCCTACCGGCAGGCCGAGCAGGCGCTGTCGGTGGCCCGCCGGCGCGGCCGGGTGCTGGTCGAGCACGAGGACGTGGCCGCCGGGTCCGTCCTTCCGCTGCTCGCCGACGACGCGGTCCGGGCGTTCGCGGACGGGCTGCTGCGGGCGCTGCGCGAGCACGACGCGACCGGCCGCGGTGACCTGGTGGCCTCGCTGCGGGCCTGGCTCGCACGGCACGGCCAGTGGGACGCGGCCGCCGCCGACCTGGGTGTCCACCGGCACACGCTGCGCTACCGGATGCGGCGCGTGGAGGAGATCCTGGGGCGGTCGCTGGACGACGCGGACGTGCGGATGGAGCTGTGGCTGGCGCTGAAGGCCACGTCGTCGACGGCGTCGTCGTCGCCATCGGCACCCTCGTCGCAGGGCGGGGAGTAAGCGGAGCGCCCCCGGCCGTGCCACGGGAGCGCACCGCACGTACAGCCGGCCCGCCCCCCAGCTACAGCCGCCCCCGACCACAGCCCCACCCCCGACCACACCCCCACTCCACCCGCATCCCGCCCACATCCCGCCCCACCCCCTCCACCACGGAGAGCCCCGCCCCCTGATTACGCCGCTTCGGACAAACGCCATCGAGGCGGCGCCCCCCTACCGTGGGGGCAGCAGTCAAAACCGCAGAGCCGCTCGCCGAGCCATGCGCACCACTCACCACGTCTGAAGGGCCGGGTTCCACTGTGCCGATCCCCACTGATGCAGCCCCCACCGCCTTCTGGCTCGCCGGCCGCGAGGCCACCGGCGAGGCCACCTTCGATGTCACCTCCCCCTGGGACGGACGTCTCGTCGGCACGGTGAGCGTGCCCACCGAGGACCAGGTCGAGGAGGCCGTCGCGGCCTCCGTCGCGGTCCAGGAGGAGTTCGCGGCGACCCCCGCGCACGTACGGGCGGCCGCGCTGGACCACGTGCAGCGCCGGCTCGTCGAGCGCACGGAGGAGATCGCGCGGCTGATCTCCGCGGAGAACGGCAAGCCCATTAAGTGGGCGCGCGGTGAGGTCGGCCGGGCGATCTCCGTGTTCCGTTTCGCGGCCGAGGAGGCCCGTCGCTTCAACGGCGGCGAGGCGCAGCGGCTGGACACCGACGCGGGCGGCGCCGGCCGGCTCGCGCTGACCCGCCGCTTCCCGCGCGGCACGGTCCTCGGCATCGCGCCGTTCAACTTCCCGCTCAACCTCTGCGCCCACAAGATCGCCCCGGCCATCGCCGCCGGCGCGCCGATCATCCTCAAGCCGGCCCCGGCCACCCCGCTGTCCGGTCTGATCCTCGGTGAGCTGCTCGCCGAGACCGACCTGCCGGCCGGTTCCTGGTCGATCCTCCCGGTGCCCAACGAGCGCATGGCGGCGCTGGTCCAGGACGAGCGGCTGCCGGTCGTCTCCTTCACCGGCTCCGAGAAGGTCGGTTACGCGATCCTCGACTCGGTGCCGCGCAAGCACTGCACCCTGGAGCTCGGCGGCAACGGCGCGGCCGTCGTCCTGCCCGACTGGTCCTCCGAGGAGGACCTGGACTGGGCCGCGCAGCGGATCGCGATCTTCTCCAACTACCAGGGTGGCCAGTCCTGCATCTCCGTGCAGCGGGTGATCGCGGACGCCTCGGTGTACGACCGGCTGGTGCCGAAGATCGTGGCGGCCGTCGAGGCGCAGGTCACCGGTGACCCGTCGGACGACGCGACCGAGGTCGGCCCGCTGGTGAACGAGGACGCCGCCAAGCGCGTCGAGGCGTGGGTGGACGAGGCCGTGCAGGGCGGCGCGAAGCTGCTCGCCGGCGGCAAGCGCGACGGTGCCTCCTACGCGCCGACCGTGCTGGAGAACGTGCCCGCGGGCACCACCCTCGCCTGCGAGGAGGTCTTCGGCCCGGTGCTCACCCTCACCAAGGTCGACGGCGTCGACGCGGCCTTCGCGGCGGTCAACGACTCCAAGTACGGCCTGCAGGCGGGCGTGTTCACGCACGACGCCAAGACCGCCTTCCGCGCCCACCGGGTGCTGGAGGTCGGCGGCGTGGTCATCGGCGACGTGCCGTCCTACCGCGCCGACCAGATGCCGTACGGCGGTGTCAAGCAGTCCGGCGTGGGCCGCGAGGGCGTCCGGTTCGCCATGGACGACTACACCTACGAGCGGGTGCTGGTCCTCACCGGCCTGGCCCTGTAGGACCCGCTGCCCCTCCGGGGGCACCTCCGGCGTCACCTCGAACCCGGCGTCCCCCGACGCCCCGACGCCCCCGACCCGGTCGGGACCGGTGGACAGCGACGGCCTTCCCTCGGGCCGAATCACCGTCCTGACCCCGGCCGGCGCACCCCCCGGCGCCGGCCCCTCGACGCGGCGCGCTCCGGCACCCTGTTTCCGGAGCGCGCCGCGTCCCCCGTTCTCCGGCACCGTTCCCCCGTCGTGCCGGATCTTGACCGTACGGCGCGGACCGCCCCGGCGCCTCCTGTCCCAGGTGGAGCCGCGGCCGTGTCCCAGGGGGGAGACCGGCCGGTACGTACAACCAGCGCGGTATGCGCACACCCCCCGAAGGGCCGATGACGCCGGGCCGGATCGCCGGCCCGCCGGGGCGCAGGCCCCGCATGGCCGGGAGGCACCGTTCCGGGCCGCGGCGGCCGGTACCTCCAGTGGTGCAAGCCGCGTGGATCGGGTAACTCTCACAAGTAGCGCTGTCCAGCGGCCGACCGGCCGCCGGCGCTGAACTCCCGACCCCGCGGCGAGGTGAGCTCCTGATGACCGCTCCATCCATCCGCAACGTTTCCGAGCGCGAAGCACGCCAGGTCGCCGAGGCGGCCCGCGAGCAGGACTGGCGCAAGCCGAGCTTCGCCAAGGAACTGTTCCTGGGGCGCTTCCGGCTCGACCTCATCCATCCGCACCCCACGCCCGCCGTGGACGACGTGCGCCGCGGTGAGAAGTTCCTCGCCACCCTGCGGGACTTCTGCGAGACGGAGATCGACAGCGCACGGATCGAGCGCGAGGGCAGGATTCCGGACGAGACGGTGCGCGGGCTCAAGGAGCTCGGCGCGCTCGGGATGAAGATCGACCCCAAATACGGCGGCCTCGGACTCACCCAGGTCTACTACAACCGCGCGCTCTCCCTGGTCGGCACCGCCAGCCCCGCCATCGGCGCGCTGCTCTCCGCCCACCAGTCGATCGGCGTACCGCAGCCGCTGAAGCTGTTCGGCACCCAGCAGCAGAAGGAGACCTTCCTGCCGCGGCTGGCCCGTACGGACATCTCGGCGTTCCTGCTGACCGAGCCGGACGTCGGTTCCGACCCGGCCCGGCTGGCGACCACGGCCGTGCCCGAGGGCGACGAGTACGTCCTCGACGGGGTCAAGCTGTGGACCACCAACGGCGTGGTCGCCGACCTGCTGGTCGTGATGGCCCGGGTGCCCGCCTCCGAGGGCCACAAGGGCGGCATCACCGCCTTCGTCGTCGAGGCCGACTCGCCCGGCATCACCGTCGAGAACCGCAACGCCTTCATGGGCCTGCGCGGCCTGGAGAACGGCGTCACCCGCTTCCACCGGGTGCGGGTCCCGGCCGCGAACCGCATCGGCCCCGAGGGCGCCGGCCTGAAGATCGCCCTGACCACGCTCAACACCGGGCGGCTCTCGCTGCCCGCGATGTGCGTCGGCTCCGGCAAGTGGTGCCTGAAGGTCGCCCGGGAGTGGTCCGCGGCACGCGAGCAGTGGGGCCGGCCGATCGCCAAGCACGAGGCCGTCGGCGCCAAGATCTCCTTCATCGCCGCCACCACCTTCGCCCTGGAAGCGGTCGTCGACCTGTCCTCCCAGATGGCCGACGAGAACCGCAACGACATCCGCATCGAGGCCGCCCTCGCCAAGCTCTACGGCTCCGAGATGGGCTGGCTGATGGCCGACGAACTGGTCCAGATCCGCGGCGGCCGCGGCTTCGAGACCGCTCCCTCGCTCGCCGCCCGCGGCGAACGCGCGGTCCCCGCCGAGCAGATGCTGCGCGACATGCGGATCAACCGGATCTTCGAGGGCTCCACCGAGATCATGCACCTGCTGATCGCCCGGGAGGCGGTGGACGCCCATCTGTCCGTCGCCGGTGACCTCATCGACCCCGACAAGTCCTTCGCCGACAAGGGCCGGGCGGCCGCCAAGGCCGGCGGGTTCTACGCCCGCTGGCTGCCCAAGCTCGTCGCCGGGCCCGGTCAACTCCCGCGTACGTACCAGGAGTTCGGCATCCTCGCCGGGCATCTGCGGTACGTCGAGCGGACCTCGCGCAAGCTCGCCCGGTCCACGTTCTACGCGATGTCCCGCTGGCAGGGCCGGATGGAGACCAAACAGGGCTTCCTCGGCCGGATCGTCGACATCGGCGCCGAACTCTTCGCGATGAGCGCCGCCTGCGTCCGCGCCGAGCACCTGCGCGAGACCGCCGACCACGGCCGCGAGGCCCAGCAACTGGCCGACGCGTTCTGCCGGCAGGCCCGGATCCGGATCGAGGAGCTCTTCGGCCGGCTGTGGACCAACACCGACGAACTCGACCGCAAGGTCGTCTCCGGCGTCCTGGACGGCAGCTACGGCTGGCTGGAGGAGGGCATCGTCGACCCCAGCGGCGACGGCCCGTGGATCGCCGACGCCACCCCCGGCCCGAGCGCCAAGGACAACGTCCACCGCCCCATCGGCTGAACCACACCCGGGCCCGGTCCGCCGCTGATCGGCCGGACCGGGCCCGGCCTGTGCCCTCCGTGTCCACGGCACCTCCGCGACCGGCCACAATGGACCCCATGACGGACTCCCTCGCCCATCCGCACCTGCGCTTCGAGCCGGCCGCCGGCGATCCCGACGGCCCGGTCCGGCCCCGCTCCCTGGTGATCCTCGGCTCGACCGGCTCGATCGGCACCCAGGCGATCGACATCGTGCTGCGCAACCCCGACCGCTTCCGGGTGAGCGCGCTCTCCGCGGCCGGCGGCCGGCCCAAGCTGCTCGCCGAGCAGGCGCACCGGCTGCGGGTGGACACCGTCGCGGTGGCCCGCGAGGACGCGGCCCCCGCGCTGCGCGCCGCGCTCGCCGACCGGTACGGCCCGGGCGAGAAGCTCCCCGAGATCCTGGCCGGCCCCGACGCCGCCACCGAACTCGCCGCCTCCCCCTGCCACACCGTCCTCAACGGCATCACCGGCTCCATCGGCCTCGCCCCGACCCTCGCCGCCCTCAAGGCGGGCCGGGTACTCGCGCTGGCCAACAAGGAGTCCCTGATCGTCGGCGGCCCGCTGGTCAAGGCCGTCGCCCGGCCGGGCCAGATCATCCCCGTCGACTCCGAGCACTCCGCGCTCTTCCAGGCGCTGACCGGCGGCGACCGCGCCGAGGTCCGCAAGCTCGTGGTCACCGCCTCCGGCGGCCCGTTCCGCGGCCGTACGAAGGCCGAGCTGGCCGGGGTCACCCCCGAACAGGCGCTGGCCCACCCCACCTGGTCCATGGGCCCGGTCGTCACGATCAACTCCGCGACCCTGGTCAACAAGGGCCTGGAGGTCATCGAGGCGCACCTGCTCTTCGACGTCCCCTTCGACGCGATCGAGGTCGTCGTCCACCCGCAGTCCTTCATCCACTCGATGGTGGAGTTCACCGACGGCTCCACCCTCGCCCAGGCCAGCCCGCCCGACATGCGGATGCCGATCGCACTGGGCCTGGGCTGGCCCGACCGCGTCCCGGACGCCGCCCCCGGCGTCGACTGGACCACGGCGCAGACCTGGGAGTTCTTCCCGCTGGACGCCGAGGCCTTCCCGGCCGTACCGCTCGCCTGCCACGTCGGCTCCCTGGGCGGCACCGCACCGGCCGTCTTCAACGCCGCCAACGAGGAATGCGTGGACGCCTTCCTCAAGGACGGGCTGCCGTTCACAGGGATTGTGGATACGGTCGCGGAGGTGGTCGCCGAACACGGCACGCCCGCCTCGGGAACTTCCCTGACCGTCGCGGACGTCCTGGAGGCGGAGACCTGGGCGCGCGCCCGCGCCCGCGAACTGGCCGCCCGTGCGGCACGGACACCCTCGGAGGCTCGCGCATGACGACCTGGATGACCATCCTCGGCATAGTCGTCTTCGTCGTCGGCCTGCTGTTCTCCATCGCCTGGCACGAGCTCGGCCACCTCTCCACGGCCAAGATGTTCGGCATCCGCGTGCCGCAGTACATGGTGGGCTTCGGGCCGACGATCTTCTCCCGCAAGAAGGGCGACACCGAGTACGGCATCAAGGCCATCCCGCTCGGCGGCTACATCCGCATGATCGGGATGTTCCCGCCCGGGGACGACGGGAAGCTGCAGGCCCGCTCCACCTCGCCGTTCCGCGGCATGATCGAGGACGCCCGCTCGGCCGCCTTCGAGGAACTGCAGCCCGGCGACGAGAAGCGGCTCTTCTACACCCGCAAGCCCTGGAAGCGCATCATCGTGATGTTCGCCGGGCCGTTCATGAACCTGATCCTCGCGGTCGTGATCTTCATGAGCGTCCTGATGGGCTTCGGCATCAACACCCAGACCACCCAGGTCGGCTCCGTCTCCGACTGTGTGATCTCGGCCGCCGCCAAGACCGACAAGTGCCCGCACGGCGCCAAGGACTCCCCGGCCAAGGCCGCCGGCCTGCGCGCCGGCGACAAGATCGTCACGTTCAACGGCCACGACGTCCCCGACTGGGGCGCCCTCCAGCAGCAGATCCGGGACACCACCGGCCCCGCGACCCTGGTCGTCGAGCGGCACGGCGTCCGCAAGACCCTGCACGCCGAGCTGATCAAGAACAAGGTCGCCAAGACCGATGGGCACGGCGGCTACGTCCCCGGCCAGTTCGTCACCGCCGGCTTCCTCGGCTTCACCCCGGCCAGCGGCGTGGTCCAGCAGTCCTTCGGCCAGTCCGTCGACCGCATGGGCAACATGGTCGAGCAGGGCGTCTCCTCCCTGGTCAACCTGCCCGGCAAGGTCCCGGACCTGTGGAACGCGGCCTTCAACGGCGGCGAGCGCAAGCAGGACTCCCCGATGGGCGTGGTCGGCGCAGCGAGGGTCGGCGGCGAGGTCTTCTCGCTGCACATCCCGCCGGAGCAGCGGGTGGCGACCATGCTCTTCCTGGTCGCCGGGTTCAACCTCTCGCTGTTCCTGTTCAACATGCTGCCGCTGCTCCCGCTCGACGGCGGGCACATCGCCGGCGCCGTGTGGGAGTCCATCCGCCGGGCCTTCGCCAAGATCGTCCGGCGGCCGGACCCCGGACCCTTCGACGTGGCCAAGCTCATGCCGGTCGCCTACGTCGTCGCCGGGATCTTCATCTGCTTCACGCTGCTGGTGCTGGTGGCGGACGTGGTGAACCCGGTCAAGCTCACCTGAACCGGATATCCGTGCCGGCCGGGCCCGCCGCCACCGTATGGGCGCGCCCGGCCGCCTCCGTTAGTGGGGGCGCACGGCCTCGATGTGCTCCGGGCGAGCCCGGTGCCGTAATCTCGGAGGCCGGAGCCCGCCGATGCGGGGCCTTGATCCATACCTTGGGGTTGCTCGCCAGATGACTGCCATTTCACTGGGAATGCCGGACGTACCGACCAAGCTCGCCGACCGCCGGGTCAGCCGCAAGATCCACGTCGGTACGGTCGCCGTGGGCGGAGACGCACCGGTGTCGGTGCAGTCGATGACGACGACACGGACCTCCGACATCGGCGCGACGCTGCAGCAGATCGCCGAGCTGACCGCCTCCGGCTGCCAGATCGTCCGGGTCGCCTGCCCGACGCAGGACGACGCCGACGCGCTGTCCGTGATCGCCAAGAAGTCCCAGATTCCGGTCATCGCGGACATCCACTTCCAGCCGAAGTACGTCTTCGCCGCCATCGACGCCGGCTGCGCCGCGGTCCGGGTCAACCCCGGCAACATCAAGCAGTTCGACGACAAGGTCAAGGAGATCGCCAAGGCGGCCGGCGACGCCGGCACCCCGATCCGCATCGGCGTGAACGCCGGCTCCCTCGACCGGCGCCTGCTGCAGAAGTACGGCAAGGCCACCCCCGAGGCGCTGGTCGAGTCCGCGCTGTGGGAGGCGTCCCTCTTCGAGGAGCACGGCTTCCGCGACATCAAGATCTCGGTCAAGCACAACGACCCGGTCGTGATGGTCAACGCCTACCGCCAGCTCGCCGCCCAGAGCGACTACCCCCTCCACCTCGGCGTCACCGAGGCCGGCCCCGCCTTCCAGGGCACCATCAAGTCCGCGGTCGCCTTCGGCGCGCTGCTCAGCGAGGGCATCGGCGACACCATCCGGGTCTCGCTCTCCGCGCCCCCCGTCGAGGAGGTCAAGGTCGGCATCCAGATCCTGGAGTCGCTGAACCTCCGCCCCCGCCGCCTGGAGATCGTCTCCTGCCCGTCCTGCGGCCGTGCCCAGGTCGACGTCTACAAGCTCGCCGACGAGGTCACCGCCGGTCTGGAGGGCATGGAGGTCCCGCTCCGCGTGGCCGTCATGGGCTGCGTCGTCAACGGCCCCGGCGAGGCCCGCGAGGCCGACCTCGGCGTCGCCTCCGGCAACGGCAAGGGCCAGATCTTCGTCAAGGGCGAGGTCATCAAGACCGTCCCCGAGTCGAAGATCGTCGAGACCCTCATCGAAGAGGCCCTGAAGATCGCCGAGCAGATGGAGAAGGACGGCGTCGCCTCCGGCGAACCGGTCGTCACCGCCGCCGGCTGACCCGCCCCACAGCCCACCCGAGCCCCGCGCCCACCCCGGGCCGCGGGGCTCACCGCTGCCCGGACCGGCCCCCCGGGCAGCGCACGGGTGCCCCGCGCGGACGCGAGGTAAAGTGCCAAGACCTGCTCCCGCCTGGCCTCCCAGGCCCGTCACGGTGAGGCAAACCGAGAAGTGCTGACGACCACCACCATCAAGGTTCTCGAACCAGGGGACCTCGACGATGCGCTCGCGGTCCTCGACCGCGACCCGGTCGCCAACGCCTTCGTCGCCGCCCGCGTCCAGGTCGCCGGCCTCGACCCCTGGCGGCTCGGCGGCGAGATGTGGGGCTGGTACCTCGGCGGCCGGCTGGAGTCGCTCTGCTACGCCGGCGCCAACCTCGTCCCCGTCTGCGCCACCTCCGAGGCCATCCGCGGCTTCGCCGACCGCGCCCGCCGCCAGGGCCGGCGCTGCTCCTCCATCGTCGGCCCGGCCGGCCCGACCACCGAACTCTGGTCGCTGCTGGAGCCGTACTGGGGACCGGCCCGCGAGATCCGCGCCCACCAGCCGCTGATGGTCACCACCTCGCCGTCCACCGAGATCGCCCCCGACCCGTACGTCCGGCGGATCCGCAAGAACGAGATGGACCTGATCATGCCGGCCTGCGTCGCCATGTTCACCGAAGAGGTCGGCATCTCCCCGATGGCCGGCGACGGCGGGCTGCTCTACCAGGCCCGGGTCGCCGAACTCGTCGGCTCCGGCCGCTCCTTCGCCCGCGTCGAGGACGGCAAGGTCATCTTCAAGGCGGAGATCGGCGCCGCCACCCCGCGCGCCTGCCAGATCCAGGGCGTCTGGGTCGACCCCGCGCACCGCGGCAAGGGCCTGTCCGAGACCGGAATGGCGGCCGTGCTCCGCTATGCCCTGAGCGACGTCGCGCCGGTCGTCAGCCTCTATGTCAACGACTTCAACACCGCTGCCCGGGCCGCCTACCGCCGGGTGGGCTTCGAGGAAGTCGGCGCGTTCATGAGCGTACTGTTCTGACCCCCGGCCTTGTACGCTCCGACCATGGATGATGTCGCGGTCGGCCCCCTCGATCTCGCCGCCCGCGTGGACGATGCGCTCGCGGTGCAGGCGCTCGCCTTCGGCCTGAGCGAGGAGGAGATCGCCGTCCGCCGGCACATCGTCCTGCGCCACCTCGACTGCCCCGGCGCCCGGGCCCTGGGCGCCACCACCCCCGCCGGCCGGCTCGTCGGCTTCGTCTACGGCATGCCCAACGACCGCACCCACTGGTGGTCCACGGTCGTCGAGCCCTATCTGCGCAGCGAGGGCCTCGACCACTGGCTCGACGACTCCTTCACCATCACCGAGCTGCACGTCCACCCCGCCTACCAGCACCGCGGCCTCGGCCGGGCACTGATCACCCGGATCACCGACGGCGCCGGCGAACCCCGCTCCATCCTCTCCGCCATCGACGTCGAGAGCCCCGCCCGCAAGCTCTACCGCTCCCTCGGCTACCACGACCTGGCCCGCCGGGTCCTGTTCCCGAGCGCCCCGACCCCGTACGCGGTGATGGGCGCGGCCCTGCCGCTGAAACGTCCCTGATCCGCCGCCACGAAGTCGCCGGCACCGGAACAGGCACGCCCCCACTCGGCCGACCACGTGGGCGGTATCCCAGCCGTATCCCATTTCCGCCGGGCACACCCCTGCGGCTAACCTCCAGGGAGTCACCTTTCTTACGCAGGAGAAACTCCCATGGCCAACGCCGCACAGGTCCAGCGCATGTCCCGCTTGATGATCAAGACACTGCGCGACGACCCGGCCGACGCCGAGACCGCCAGCCACAAGCTGCTCGTCCGCGCCGGGTACGTCCGCCGCTCCTCCGCCGGCATCTGGACGTGGCTGCCGCTGGGCAAGAAGGTCCTGGAGAACGTCTCCCGCATCGTCCGTGAGGAAATGGACGCCATCGGCGGCCAGGAGGTCCTGCTGCCGGCGCTGCTGCCCAAGGAGCCCTACGAGACCAGCGGCCGCTGGGAGGAGTACGGCGACCTGCTCTTCCGCCTCAAGGACCGCAAGGGCGCCGACTACCTCCTCGGCCCCACCCACGAAGAGATCTTCACCCTCACGGTCAAGGACCAGTGCACGTCCTACAAGGACCTGCCGGTGATCCTCTACCAGATCCAGATCAAGTACCGCGACGAGGCCCGCCCCCGCTCCGGTGTGCTGCGCGGCCGCGAGTTCCACATGAAGGACTCGTACAGCTTCGACACCACCGACGAGGGCCTGGCCCAGTCCTACGCGCTGCACCGCGAGGCCTACGAGAAGATCTTCCGGCGCCTGGGCCTGGACTACCGCATCGTCTCCGCCGTCTCCGGCGCGATGGGCGGCTCGGCGTCCGAGGAGTTCCTGGCGCCCGCGACGGCCGGCGAGGACACCTTCGTCGACTGCCCGGCCTGCGACTACGCCGCCAACACCGAGGCCGTCACGGTCACCGTCGAGCCCGCCGACGGCAGCGTGCACGGCCCCGTCGAGGAGCTGGACACCCCCGACACCCCGACCATCGAGTCGCTCGCCGAGTTCCTCGGCGTACCGGCCTCCGCGACGCTGAAGAACCTCCTGGTCAAGGTCGACGGCGAGATCGTCGCGGTGGGCGTCCCGGGCGACCGCGAGGTCGACCTGGGCAAGCTCGGCGAGCACCTCGCGCCGGCCACCGTCGAGCTGGTCACCGCCGAGGACTTCGTCGACCGCCCGGACCTGGTCCGCGGCTACGTCGGCCCGCAGGGCCTGGCCGGCAAGGCCTTCCGCTACCTCGCCGACCCGCGCGTCGCCCCCGGCACCGCCTGGATCACCGGCGCCAACAAGGACGGCGTGCACGCCAAGAACGTGGTCTGCGGGCGCGACTTCGAGGTCGACGACTACCTCGACGTGGTTGTCGTCGAGCCCGGCGACCCCTGCCCGAAGTGCGGCACCGGCCTGAAGATCGACCGCGCCATCGAGATCGGCCACATCTTCCAGCTCGGCCGCAAGTACGCGGACGCCTTCGAGCTCGACGTGCTCGGCCAGAACGGCAAGCCGACCCGGGTCACCATGGGCTCGTACGGCATCGGCGTCTCCCGCGCGGTGGCCGCGCTGGCCGAGCAGACCCACGACGAGAAGGGGCTGTGCTGGCCCCGCGAGGTCGCCCCGGCCGATGTGCATGTCGTCGCGGCGGGCAAGGCCCAGCAGACCGAGCTCGCGCTGCAGATCGGGGACCGGCTCGGCGACGCCGGCCTGCGGGTCCTGGTCGACGACCGGGCCGGGGTCTCGCCGGGCGTGAAGTTCACCGACGCCGAACTGCTGGGCGTGCCCACCATCGTGGTCGCCGGCCGGCGCGCCGGCGAGGGCGTGGTCGAGGTCAAGGACCGCCGCACCGGCGAGCGCGAGGAGCTGACGGTCGAGGAGGCCGTCGCCCGGCTCAGCGCCTGACCCGCCGGGTAACGCCCGACACCAGAACGCCGCGGGGGGGGCCCGCGCCCCCCCCCGCCGGGCCCCCG
>NZ_JBHWDV010000035.1:0-87803 GCF_042734445.1 Streptomyces sp. NPDC059649 | reverse complement strand
TCCCCCCCACGGGTTGGGGAGGGGCCGGTGGGGCGGGTTGTGTGGACTTAAAGCGAAGCAGTCCACACAACCGGCCCCGGAGGACCGTCACCGCACCCACCACAACCCAGCCCGCCGCAGGCGCAACGACGAGACGCCCCACGGCGGGACAGACAGGTACGTACGGAGCGCCGCAAAGCGCAACGGCGAGACGACCCGCGGCGCCGCAGACAGGTACGTGGGAGGAAAACCCTAGGGCCTGGTCTGGTTGGCGATGGCCTTATGGTGGCGGACGACCTCGTCGATGATGAAGTTCAGGAACTTCTCCGCGAAGGCCGGGTCCAGGCGGGCGTCCTCGGCCAGGCGGCGCAGGCGCTCGATCTGGGCCGCCTCGCGGGCCGGGTCGGCGGGCGGCAGGCTGTGCCGGGCCTTGAGTTCACCGACCTGCTGGGTGCATTTGAAGCGCTCGGCGAGCAGGTGCACCAGCGCGGCGTCGAGGTTGTCGATGCTGCTGCGCAGATAGAGCAGTCGCTCATGGGCCGCCTGGTCGGCGACGGCGGCCGCTTCGCCGGCCGCCGGGGTCCCTTCGCTCATGTGCCTCTCGCCATCCGTGGTCGTTCTGGTGCGTCGCGCACTACTTCGCTGTGATCGGGTGCACACTACCCGGCCGGCAGGCTGCGGCAGGGTGCGGTCTCGCGGATCGGAACGCCTCCGGCCGTTGTCGGTCCCGGTCGGTCGCCGTCGGTCGTCGGTGCGTTGGCCAAGGTCGACCCGGCCGTCGGTGGTCGGCCGCCGCCGTGCCTCGTAGGCGCGTTGCGTCGCGCGTGCAGGACAATGAGGTCGTGAAGGGCATCGGCCACCAGCACATACGGAACCGGGACTGAGGGCGGCATGGGACGAGTCACGGAGCGACGCAAGGTCATCCGCATCCGGGACGGGGCGGTCTCGACCCGTCCGGACACGCTCGTCGCCGAGGAGCCCCTGGAGATCCGGCTGAACGGGAAGCCGCTGGCGATCACCATGCGGACCCCGGGCGACGACTTCGCGCTGGCGGCCGGGTTCCTGGTCAGCGAGGGGGTGCTGGGCGGCGCCGGCGATCTGCGGAACATCCTGTACTGCGCGGGGGCGACGGCGGACGGGGCGAACACGTACAACGTGGTGGACGTGCGGACCGCGCCGGGCGTGACGGTTCCCGACATCACCCTGGAGCGGAACGTCTACACGACCTCCTCCTGTGGGTTGTGCGGCAAGGCGAGCCTGGACGCGGTGCGTACGACGGCCCGCTGGCCGATCGACGACACCCCGCCGCTGCGGCTGGAGACCGAGCTGCTCGCCGAACTCCCGGACCGGCTGCGGGCGGCCCAGCGGGTCTTCGACCGGACCGGGGGGCTGCATGCGGCGGCCCTGTTCACCGAGGACGGCGAACTGCTCGACATACGGGAGGACGTGGGGCGGCACAACGCCGTCGACAAGCTGGTCGGCCGGGCCCTGCAGAACGGGCAGCTGCCGCTCTCCCGGACGGTTCTGCTGGTGTCGGGCCGGGCGTCGTTCGAGCTGGCGCAGAAGGCCGTGATGGCGGGGATTCCGGTGCTGGCGGCGGTCTCGGCGCCGTCGTCGCTGGCCGTGGACCTCGCGGCGGAGACGGGCCTGACCCTGGTGGGCTTCCTGCGGGGTGCGTCGATGAACGTGTACGCGGGTGAGCACCGGCTCGCCCTGCCCGCGGCGGCCTCGACGGGCTGAGGCGCGGGGGCATGCTGTTGCGCCGGCGGCCGGTCCGGGAGGTCACCGGTCCGGGAGGGCGATCCGGGTGAGCAGGGTGATCAGCTGGGCGCGTTCGTCGGGGGTGAGGTCCGCGGTGAGTTCCGCGTTGGCCTGATCGCCGAGTTGCTGGGTGCGGCGGAGCCGCTGTTTGCCGGCGGTGGAGATCTCGACGGCGTTCTTGCGCCGGTCGTTGGGGTCGGGGGTGCGGGTGACCAGGCCGTCCTTCTGGAGGTCGTTGACCAGCGCGACCATGTCCTTGGGGTCGATGCCGACGGTCCGGCCGAGTTCGGCCTGGGAGACCGGGCCGAGTTCGTCGACCGCCGCGAGGACGGCGTGGTGCATCATCCGCATGCCCTCGGTGGCGAGGGCGTCGGCGACCAGGCGGTGGCCGCGGGCTGCGGCGCGGCCCAACAGCCAGCTGGGGAGTGCGCGGATGCGGCTGGGGGCGTAGGGCGCGTTGTCGGACATGGGACCACCGTAGCGAATTCCATGGGGGCAACCAACGGAAAACCATTGGCAGACCCAATGACTTCTGGTTATCGTTGGGGCACCCAATGAACCCGGCCGACGCCCGTCGGTCGACTCTTCCTGGAGGTGCCGGCCCATGCGCCGAGTCCGATTCCATTCCTACGGCGGTCCCGAGGTCCTGCGCGTCGAGGAGGCCGAGGCGCCGGTGCCCGGCCCCGGTGAACTCCTGGTCCGTACCGAGGCGATCGGCGTCACGCTGCCGTGTGTGCGGCGGGTGCGCGGCGACGGCAAGGGGGACGGTGATCCGCTGCCTTCGATGCCGGGCGGGGAGATCGCCGGCGAGGTCGTCGCGCTCGGCCCGGACGTCACCGGCTTCGCCGTGGGCGACCGCGTCACCTCGCTCACCCTCACCGGCTCGTACGCCGAACTCGCCCTGGCACCCGCCTTCCTGGCCAGCCACATACCGGACGGGGCCGGTGCGGTGGACGCGGTGGCACTGGTGCGCAGCGGGCAGGTCGCGCTCGCCGCGCTCAGCACCGCGAACCCGCAGGGCTCCGAGTCGGTGCTGATCACCGGTGCGGCCAGCGGCACCGGGCATCTCGCCGTCCAACTGACCAAGGTGCAGGGGGTGCCGCGCGTGGTGGCCGCCGTCAGCTCGGCCGCCAAGGCGGAGTTCCTGTACGACCTGGGCGCCGACGAGGTGGTGACGTACGACCAGGAGTCCTGGGGCGAGCCGGTCGACGTGGTGCTGGACGGGGTGGGCGGCGAGGTGCTGCCGTGGGCGCTGGCCGCGGTGGCCGAGGGCGGCCGGCTGGTGTTCTTCAACTCCGGTGGCGGGACGGTGCCGGCGTACGAGCTGCTGGCCGGTTCCAAGACCGTCACCGGGCTGACCATGCGCCGGTTCGCCACCGTCCACCGGGAGCGGTACGAGGCCCACCGCGAGCAGCTGTGGGAACTGGCTGGTTCCGGCCGGCTGCGGGTCGCGGTCCATGCCGAACTCCCGCTGACGGACGCGGCGAAGGCGCACGAGATCATCGAGGGCCGGGCCAACCTCGGCAAGGTCGTGCTGCGGCCGTGAGGAGTGGCGCCCCGGCGAGCGGCATCGGGTGGAAGAAGTGCGGCCGGAGGGCGGGAGAGAGACAGGCGGGAGGGCCGGAGAAGCGCGCCGGGAGAGCGGGGAAGCAGCGGCCCTGCGGGCCGGGGTGTGGCGGCCGGGAGAGTGAATTCCGGTTGGGGGGCGGAGAACCGTCGCACGCTCCTTGTCGCGGTCCGCACGCGGCAGTAGCTTCCGTCAGGGATGCACATAGGACGTGGGATGTCCTGATGACCCGACCGCCGATCCCTCGAAGGGCAGGCCGGACCATGACGTCAGTTCTCCGCGCACACCCCAGCCCCCGCCGCAGATCCAGGCGCCGCCACGCCGCCCTCCTGCTCTCCGCGCTGACCGCCGCAGCCCTCACCCTCCTCCCGAACTCCCCCGCCCAGGCGTTACCTGACGCAGCAGCGGACTCCCCCGGCGCCGCAGCTGAGCCGCCGGCCGGCGGTTTCGAGCAGCAGGTCCTCTTCAAGGCCGCCCAGGAACAGGGCTACTTCTGCTTCCGGATACCGGCCGTGGTCAGGTCCACCCACGGCACCCTGCTCGCCTTCGCCGAGGGCCGGCGGCACGACTGCGGCGACTCCGGCGACATCGACCTGGTCCTCAAACGCTCCACCGACGGCGGCCGCACCTGGGGCCCGCTCCAGGTCGTCAACCGCGGCGGTGGTGACACCCACGGCAACCCGGCCCCCCTCGTGGACCGCCGTACCGGCCGGATCGTCCTCGCCGAGACGTACAACAAGGGGCGTACCGACGGGCTCAGCTGCGATGTGCCCTGCGACCGCACCCCGCACCTGCAGTACAGCGACGACGACGGTGAGACCTGGTCCACACCCCGTGATCTGACGTCCGACGTCCGGCCTGCCAAGTGGAATTCCTGGTACGCCACCGGCCCCGTGCACGGCCTCCAGCTCACCCGCGGGCGGCACGCGGGCCGGCTGGTCTTCGGCATCAACGCCGAGAGCTACGCGGGCAACCGGGTCACCGCCAACCACGCCGCCCTGGTCCACAGCGACGACGGGGAAACGTGGAAGGTGGGCGCCCTCGACACCTGGCCGATCGCCATGGACGGGACCTTCCGGCAGAAGCCCTCGGAGATGACGCTGCTGGAACGTTCCGACGGCGCAATCTACGTCAACGGCCGCGAACAGGACGGTACGGACCTGGGACATCGGACGTGGGCGGTCAGCCGTGACGGCGGCGACTCCTTCACCGACCCGTTCCGCGCCCTTCCCGACCTCTACACGCCGATGGTGCAGGCGTCCGCGCTGCGCCTGCCGCACTCGTCCGCCGCCGGCGGCCGCAGCCGCACCCTCTTCGCCGCGCCCGCCGACCCCGACCGCCGCCGGACCATGACCCTGCGCTCCTCCTGGGACGAGGGCCGCACCTGGGAGGGCGTCGACCGGGGTGCCCGGGTCACCACCGACTGGTCCGGCTACTCGGACCTGGTCGCCATCTCCCCCGACGTCACCGGCCTGATGTACGAGGGCGGCCGGGTCGACGCCCGGGACGAGATCCGCTTCGTCCGCTTCACCGAGGAGTGGCTCGGCCCGCGCCGCGGCCCCGACCCCACGACCCGCGACACCGCCCCCGGCGCCCGGCCCGCCCTCGTCCTCGGGGAGCCGCGGCGCACCAACGGCCGGTTCGGCGCGGCGCTCGACTTCGACGGCAAGGACGACGCCGTACGTCTGCCGTTCCGCCCCTCGCTCCCGCTGGGCACGCACGACTTCACCTGCAGCCTGTGGTTCCGTTACGAGGCCGGTACCGGGGAGCAGCCGCTGCTGTGGATGGGCGGCGTGGGCACCAGGGCGCCCCAGGTCGCGCTGGAGGGCGATCCGGTGAACGGCAGGCTCGTCGCCCGGCTCACCGCCGTCGACGGTGCCAAGCCGGCCGCCACCGCGCAGGCCGTCACCAACGGCGCCTACAACGACGGCGACTGGCACCATCTGGCGCTGCGCCGCACCGACGGGCGGCTGCTGCTCACCGTCGACGGCACCGAGACCACCGTCGTCCCCGACGTCCCGGGGTCGGTCAGCCGCGGGTCGGTCTTCGGCGTCCACCTCGGCCAGAGGCCGGACTCCCGCGCGCAGTTCACCGGCGCGCTGGACGAGGTGCGGGTCTACCGCCGGGCGTTGACCGACGCGGAGCTGTCCGGCGTCCGCGAGGACGACGCCTCGGTGAGCGCGCCGTTGGTGCTGGGGCTGTCGTTGGACCGGGTGAGCGGGCCGGGCAGGTAACTGCCGCCCTCGGCCGCCGCGGTGGGATCGCCCTCCCGCCGCGGCTCCGGTTCCGCTTCCGCGCCCCACCGCCGGGCCAGCACCGCACAGACCATCAGCTGCATCTGGTGGAAGAGCATCAGCGGCAGCACGGCCAGACCGGCCTGCGCGCCGAACAGGACGCTGGCCATCGGCAGCCCGGCCGCCAGGCTCTTCTTGGACCCGGCGAAGGTGATCGCGATCCGGTCCGCGCGGCCGAAGCCGAGCCGGCGCGCGCCGTACGAGGTGCCGGTCAGCATCATCGCGAGCAGTGCGGCCTCCACGCCGAGCAGGCACAGCAGCCGCAGCGGCGAGACCTGGTGCCAGATGCCCTGGACCATGCCGGCGCTGAAGGCGCTGTAGACGACGAGGAGTATCGAGCCGCGGTCCACGTACCCGAGGGCCTTCTTGCGGCGGGTGAGGAACGGCCCGATCCAGCGGCGCAGGAATTGCCCGGCCAGGAACGGGAGCAGCAGCTGGCAGACGATCGGGACCAGCGAGCCGGCCGAGAACCCGCCGCCGTCCCGGTGCAGCACCAGCCCGGCGAGCAACGGGGTGACGACGATGCCGACGAGGCTGGAGAAGGAGCCGGCGCAGATCGCCGCCGCGACGTTGCCGCGGGCGAGGGAGGTGAAGGCGATCGACGACTGGATCGTGGAGGGGACCAGGCACAGGAACAGCAGCCCGGTGTAGAGGGTGGGCGGCAGGACGTACGGGACGAGCGCGCGGGCGGCCAGGCCGAGCACCGGGAAGACGGCGAAGGTGCAGGCCAGGACGGTCAGGTGGAGCCGCCAGTGGCGCAGGCCGGCGATCGCCTCGCGGGTGGAGAGCCGGGCGCCGTAGAGGAAGAAGAGCAGGGCGACGGCTCCGGTGGAGGCGCCGCCCGCAACCGTGGCGGCAGGTCCACGGGCGGGCAGCAGCGCGGCCAGGGCGACGGTGCCGACCAGTGCCAGGAGGTAACCGTCCACGGGCAGCCAGGTGGGCGGCTTGGGCACAGGGTGGCGCATGGTCTCTCTTCGGTGGTTCGGCGGCTGGGTTCGGCGGCCGTCGGGCGGTGTGGGGGCGTGGACGGTGCCCGTCCAGGGTGCCGGGTGGGGCGGCGATCGGGAAGCCCTCTTACCGTGGTCACTGTCATCATGAAAAGTGATGGGCCCCGCCCCGGGACTCCGAGGGGCCGATGGTCTCCGCCCCCTGGTCGTCGGGCGACGGCCGTCCCGCACTCCTGGAGGTGTCATGTTCGAGCCGGTACAGCTGCGCACCTTCCTGGCCGTGGCGCAGACGCTGAGCTTCACGCAGGCCGCGCAGCGGCTCGGGCTGCGGCAGTCCACCGCGAGCCAGCACGTGCGGAAGCTGGAGGAGGCGGCCGGGCGGCGGCTGTTCGTGCGGGACACCCATGGTGTGGAGCTGACCGAGGACGGCGAGGCGATGCTCGGTTTCGCCCGGACGATCCTGGAGGCGAACGAGCGGGCCGCGAGCTTCTTCGCGGGGACCCGGCTGCGCGGCCGGCTGCGCTTCGGGGCGTCCGAGGACTTCGTGCTGACCAGGCTGCCGGAGGTCCTCGAAGGGTTCCGGCGGGACCATCCCGAGGTCGATCTGGAGCTGACCGTGGAGCTGTCGGGCACGCTGCACGAGCTGCTGGCGGCCGGGCGGCTGGACCTGGTGCTCGCCAAGCGGCGCCCGGAGGAGACCGGCGGCCGGCTGGTGTGGCGCGACCGGCTGGTGTGGGTGGGCGCCGAGCGGCTGCGGCTGGATCCGCAGCGGCCGGTCCCGCTGGTGGTCTTCCCGCCGCCCGCGGTGACCCGGGCCCGGGCGCTGGAGGCGCTGGAGCGACAGGGCCGGGAGTGGCGGATCGCCTGCACCAGCGGAAGCCTGAACGGACTGATCGCCGCAACCCGGGCGGGTCTGGGCGTAATGGCGCATACCAAGGGCATGATCCCGCCAGGCCTGGTCCAGATTCCGCCACGTGCCGGTCTGCCGGAACTGGGCGGGGTGGATTTCGCTCTTCTCCATGGGCGGCACGCTCGCGCGGCCCGGGGTCCGGCGGAGGCACTGGCCGAGGCGATCCTGGCGGGTGGCGACCGGCTGCAGTTGCCGTAGCGGGGGTGACCACGGACGTTCCGCGAACGGAGCGTGCGATCCGGTGGCGGGTGCAGAGATTTGGTGCAGATCTGGTCCCGGCGTCGTGATCGTCCGGCGTTGAACGGCCTGGATCATGTCCCTGCTTCTCCGAAGTCATCCGTTTTCTCCTCTTGGTGCGTTCCCGCGGGGTCGCCTTCGCGCCGCGGCAGGCACCTGCCGGATCTCGCCCCCGTGGGGTACGGTCGCGGCCTTGTGAGCAACACCACGAGGAGCTAGGTCATTGCGCGAGTTCACCGTCCCCCCTCTGGCGACCGCGCCCCGGGTCGGCGGGCTGGCGGATGCCGTGTACGACAACGCCGAGGCCGATCCCGGACGCGTCGCGCTGGCCCGCAAGGACGACGCGGGGAACTGGCAGGACGTCACCGCCGCCCAGTTCCGGGACGAGGTGATCGCGCTGGCCAAGGGCCTGCTCGCGCAGGGCGTCCGGTTCGGTGACCGGGTCGGCATCATGTCCCGTACGCGCTATGAGTGGACCCTCTTCGACTTCGCGCTGTGGTCGATCGGCGTCCAGTCCGTGCCGCTGTATCCGACGTCCTCCGCCGAGCAGGTCTTCTGGATGCTGCACAACGCGGGCGCCTCGGCGTGCCTGGTGGAGCACGAGGACCACGCGATGACCGTCGGCTCGGTCATCGACCGGCTGCCGCACCTGCGCAAGCTGTGGCAGCTGGACGCCGACCCGGTGGCCGAACTCACCGCGGCCGGTGCGCACATCGACGACGACGTGGTGCACCGCCACCGCATGGCGGTCACCCCGGACGCCACCGCGACGATCATCTACACCTCGGGCACCACCGGCCGGCCCAAGGGCTGTGTGATCACCCACGCCAATTTCATGGCCGAGTCCGACAACATCGTCATGCGTTACGAGACGGTGTTCACCTCGAAGCCGAACGACGAGGCGGCGACCCTGCTGTTCCTGCCGCTGGCGCACGTCTTCGGGCGGATGGTGCAGGTCGCCGCGATCCGCGGCCGGGTCAAGCTGGGCCACCAGCCCGAGCTGGCGGCCCGGGCGCTCCTGCCCGATCTGCAGACCTTCCAGCCGACGTTCATCCTGGCGGTGCCGTACATCTTCGAGAAGGTCTTCGCCGCGGCCCGGCGGAAGGCCGAGGCGGAGGGCAAGGTCGGGCCGTTCGACAAGGCCGTGGAGATCGCGGTCCGTTACGCCGAGGCGCAGGAGAACAAGGCGTTCGGCACCGGTTCGGGGCCCGGCGCCTCCCTGCGGATGCAGCACCAGCTCTTCGACAAGCTGGTCTACAGCAAGGTCCGGACGGCGATGGGCGGCCGGGTGCGGCATGCGATGTCCGGCGGCTCGGCGATGGGGCGCCGGCTGGGGCTGTTCTTCGCCGGCGCCGGGGTGCGGATCTTCGAGGGCTACGGCCTGACCGAGAGCACCGCGGCGGCCACCGCCAACCCGCCCGAGCGGACCCGCTTCGGCACCGTCGGCACGCCCGTCCCCGGCACGACCGTGCACATCGCGGAGGACGGCGAGATCTGGCTGTACGGCGGGCAGGTCTTCCAGGGCTACCACAACGACCCCAAGGCGACCGACGCGGTGCTGCACGACGGCTGGTTCTCCACCGGTGACCTGGGCGCCCTCGACGAGGACGGCTATCTGACGATCACCGGCCGGAAGAAGGAGGTGCTGGTCACCTCCGGTGGCAAGACGGTCTCGCCGGTGTCCCTGGAGGAGCGGGTGCGGGCACATCCGCTGGTCGCCCAGTGCATCGTGGTCGGCAACGACCGGCCGTTCATCGCCGCGCTGGTCACCCTCGACCCGGAGGCCGTCGCGCACTGGCTGTCCATGCGGGGCAAGCCGGAGATGCCGCCGTCGGACCTGGTGCGCGACCCGGACCTGGAGACCGAGATCCGGCGCGCCGTGGTGGCCGCCAACACGCTGGTCTCGCAGGCCGAGTCGATCCGTACGTTCCGGATACTGGCCCACCAGTTCACCGAGGAGCACGGGCTGCTGACGCCGTCGCTGAAGCTCAAGCGCAAGGCGATCGAGACGGCGTACTCGGCGGAGGTGGACGCGCTCTACAAGGGGTGAGGCACCGCGGGCGGGGGTCGCCGACCGGCGGAGGGCGGTGCGGGTGCCGCTCGCCCTGGCGTGGACGGGCGGGGCGTCGGCGTTCGCGTGCGGCGGCTGTCCGTGGCTGGGCCGGGCGGTGGCCGACGGCCTCTCCCCCGGTGCGCCGGCGGCCTCCGGTGGGCTGCCCGGCCTGGTGGGCGCGCTGGAACTGTTCGCCGGGGTGGTGGTGCTGTGTGCGGGCGGCTTCACTCTCGGCGAACTCACCGCCGGCGTGCGCGGGAATGCTGCGGGGCGGATGATCGTTGAACGATCTGGAACACGAACGTCGACGTAAGGACCGATCCCCCCGTGAGCAAGGTTCCGTCCATCACGCTCAACAACGGCATCGCCATGCCGCAGCTCGGCTTCGGCGTCTGGCAGGTCGAGAACGACCAGGCGTTCACCGCCGTCGGCCAGGCCCTGGACGCCGGTTACCGCAGCATCGACACCGCGGCGATCTACGGCAACGAAGAGGGCACGGGCAAGGCGCTCGCCGCCTCCGGCATCCCGCGGGAAGAGCTGTTCGTCACCACCAAGCTGTGGAACTCCCACCAGGGCCACGACGCGACGCTCCGCGCCTTCGACACCTCGCTGACCAAGCTCGGCCTGGAGTACGTCGACCTCTACCTCATTCACTGGCCGGTCCCCGCCAAGGACACGTACGTCGAGACGTACAAGGCGTTCGAGAAGATCCTCGCCGACGGCCGCGCCAAGGCCATCGGCGTCTCGAACTTCCTCCCGGAGCACCTGGAGCGGCTGCTGGGCGAGACCTCGGTCGTCCCGGCCGTCAACCAGATCGAGCTGCACCCGCATCTGCAGCAGGAGGAGTCCCGCACCTTCCACGCCCGGCACGGCATCGCGACCGAGGCCTGGTCGCCGCTCGGCCAGGGCCGGGACCTCCTCGACGACCCGACGATCGGCCGGATCGCCGTCAAGTACGGCCGGACGCCGGCCCAGGTGGTGCTGCGCTGGCACCTGCAGATCGGCAACGTCGTCATCCCGAAGTCCGTCACCCCCTCGCGGATCGTCGAGAACATCGACGTGTTCGGCTTCGAGCTGGACGGTGCGGACCTCGCGGAGCTGGCCGGCCTGGACACCGGCACCCGCCTCGGCCCGGACCCGGCCACGTTCGACGTGGCCTGATCCCCGCGCGCACGGCGCCGCCCGGACCGCCGGGCGGCGCCGTGCCGTGCGCGGTCCGGCCCGAGTGGCGGGGTCGGCGGGCGGCAGGAAGTGTGGAGGGAGGAGCGCGCGGCGTGCCCGGGTCCGCCCGGTGCGAGGTTCGCGCGCCGCCCCTGCCCCCGAGGAGGCCACGATGCCCGACGTCACCTCTCCCTATCAGCCCGGGACCCCCTGCTGGGTCGACCTCGCGGCCCCCGACCAGCAGGCCGCCATCGATTTCTACGCGAGCGTCTTCGGCTGGACCGGTGAGGTCGGGCCCCCGGAGACCGGCGGTTACGCGGTGTGCCTTCTGAAGGGCAAGCCGGTGGCCGGCATCATGGCCGCGATCGCGATGGACAACCAGCCCCCGCCGCCCACGGTGTGGACCACCTATCTCGCGGCCGACGACGCGGACACCGCCTCGGAGGCGGTCAGCAAGGCCGGCGGGACGATCCTGATGCCCGTCACGGACGTGATGACGCTCGGCCGGATGTGCATCGCGGCGGACCCGACGGGCGCGGTGTTCGGTATCTGGCAGGCCGTCGACTTCCCCGGCGCGGGCATCGTCAACGAGCACGGCGCGCTGATCTGGAACGAGCTCAACACCACCGACCGCTCCGCCGCGGCCGCCTTCTACCAGGCCGCGATGGGCATCGAGAACGTCCCCCTGCAAGGCGCCGACAACTACTACGCGCTCAAGGTGAACGACCGTCCCGTGGGCGGGATGCAGCCGATGTCCGAGGAGATGCCGCCGGACACGCCGTCGCACTGGCTGCCGTACTTCTCGGTGGCGGACACCGACCGCACCGTCGAGAAGGTGACCGCGGCCGGCGGTGCGGCGCTCCAGCAGCCGTTCGACATGATGGCCGGCCGGATGGCCGTGGTGACGGACCCGCAGGGCGCCACCTTCGCGGTGATCACCCCGAATCCGCTGAACCAGGGCTGACGACCGCGGCCGGGCCGCCGGGCGGCGGCCGCAAACGGTCCTGCCGGGCCGGCAACCCCGGGGTCCACGGCACGCGGCGGTGATCGTAGGGTCGGAGCCGTGGCAACTCCGGGATGGATGCCGCCGACGGACACCGAGCGGCGGCTGTGCGAAGCGACGGCGCGTGGTGACGGGGACGGCCAGGTCGCCGCGATCGCCGGCGAGGACCTGTATCTGGCGGCCCCGCAGCAGGGCCAGGACCCGCTGCCGGTCTACGACGACCCGGCGGCGGGCGGGAAGTGCATCCCCGTCCTGACCCGCGGCATGCTGCCGCCGTGGCAGCCGCAGCAGTTCTTCGACCGGGTGTCGCTGGAGGAGCTGGCGCAGGACTGGCCGAACGACAAGTGGCGGCTGGCGGTCAACCCGGGCACGCCGTGCGTCGCGTACCTCGCCGCCACGCCCGCGCACCGGGCCGGCTGGCTGCGGATCCGCGCCCAGGTCGGGGTGCGGCCGGGCGGGCTGCTCGTCACGCACTTCGGCGGTCCGCTGCACGGGCCGGTGGCGCAGGGGCTGGCGTGCGGCGCGCCGCTCGCGGTGCACCACAGCGTGCCGTGGAACGAGCTGGGGACGGCGTTCCTCGACTCCGCCACGGACGCCGACACGCTGCGCGAGCAGTGGTCGGTGACCGATCCGGCGGGCTGGCAGCAGCGTCTGGAGCAGTTGCTGGCCGGGCGGTTCGCGCCGGCCGACGCGGAGGCGGCGCTGCGCGCCCGGGCGGAGCGGCGTACCGCGGACGGTGGGCAGGGGGACGGGGCACGGGAGGCGGCGGGCGCGGCCCCGGAGCTGCCCGAGCTGGTCACCCGGTACGAGGAGCGGTTCCGCGCGGACGGGCTGCTGCCGGCCGGCGGTCAGGTGGTGTCCGTGGTGGCGCTGGATCTCGCCCATGCGGTGGCCCTGGTCCGGTGGGGCCTGGGCGCCCGGCTGTGCGCGCCGCCGCAGGCCGAGCAGGCGGTCCAGCGGGCGGCGGCACGGGCCGGGGAGGTGTACGGCTCGTGGCAGGAGTTCGCCGCGGGTCATGCGCTGGGCCGGGTGCTGGCCTTCGACAACGGCTGGTTCGGTGCCGGGTACGCGGAGACGGTGCATCTGCACCGGGTGCTCACCCAGGATCCGTCCTCGCCGTGGCGGGGCCTGCCGTTCGCCTGATCCCGGCGCGGGGCGGTGTAGAGGTAGGCCATGGATGTGGCGATCTGTCTGTTCAGTTCCGATCTGCGGGTGTACGACCAGCCGGTGCTGCGGGGCGCGTTGCGCGCCGCGGCGCGGGTGGTGCCGCTGTTCGTGGTCGACACCGGCATCGCGCGGGCCGGGTTCGTGGTGCCCAACCGGGCCGCGTTCCTGGCCGGGACGCTGGCCGACCTCGATGCCCAACTGCGTGAACGCGGCGGTCGGCTGGTCATCCGTACGGGCGATGTGGTGGCCGAGACCTGCCGGGTCGCGGCGGAGACCGGGGCCGGGGAGGTGCATCTGGCGGCCGGGGTGAGCGGCTATGCGCAGCGCAGGGAGCGGCGGTTGGCCGGGGCGCTGGCCGGGGACGGGCGGGCGCTGGTCGTGCATGACGCGGTGAGCACCGCGGTGCCGCCGGGTGCGGTGCTGCCCGCCGGGCCGGGCCGGGACCATTTCGCGGTCTTCACCCCGTACTTCCGGCGCTGGCGGGCCGAGAAGCTGCGGGCGGTGCTGCCGGCACCACGGGCGGTGCCGGTCCCGGACGGGGTGCGGTCCGGGGCGGTGCCGTCGGCGGCGGAGCTGTGTCCGGGCGGCCGGCCGTCACCGGCGCTCCCGGAGGGCGGCGAGCGGGCCGGCCGGCGCCGGTTCGGGTCCTGGCAGCGGTCCGGCCTGGCCGGCTACGGGGAGCGGCGGGACGACCTCGCGGGCGATGCCACCTCGCGGCTGTCGCCGTATGTGCACTTCGGCTGTCTTTCGCCGGTGGAGCTGGTGCACCGGGCGTCCGGGCGTTCCGGTGCCGGCGCCGAGGCCTTCGTACGGCAGCTGGCCTGGCGGGACTTCCACCACCAGGTGCTGGCGGCCCGCCCGGATGCCGCGGCCGCCGACTACCGTCCCCGGGGCGACCGGTGGCGGCGGGCGGACGCGGAGGTGGCGGCGTGGAAGGCCGGCCGGACCGGGTACCCGGTGGTCGACGCGGCGATGCGGCAGCTGGGGCACGAGGGGTGGCTGCACAACCGGGCCCGGATGCTGGTGGCCGGCTTCCTGACCAAGACGCTGTACGTGGACTGGCGGGTGGGCGCCCGGCACTTCCTGGACCTGCTGGTGGACGGCGATGTGGCCGACAACCAGCTGAACTGGCAGTGGATGGCGGGCACCGGCACCGACACCCGGCCCAACCGGGTGCTCAATCCGCTCGTCCAGGCCGGGCGGTTCGACCCGGAGGGTGAATATGTGCGGCGCTGGGTCCCGGAGTTGGCGGGCCTCGCCGGGCCCGCGGTGCACCGGCCGTGGCGGCTCGGCGCCCCCGAGCGCGCCGCGTACGACTACCCGGAGCCGCTGGTGGACCTGGCGGAGGCGGCGCTGAGGTTCCGGCGGGCGCGCGGGCAGGAGTAGCCGTACGGGCGGGAATGTCGCCGGGCCACCGCACCGCGGGCGGTGGGCAGCGTGGCGTGGGCGGCCCCGTCGCCGGGGGATGATGCAGGACGTACCGACGGAGAGGACGGATGACGACATGGGCGACAGCGGGATGCGTCGCGGGATGGACCGGACACTGCTGGACCGGGCCCTGGGGGCGGCCGGGCCGCGGCGGCCGGCCACCCGTCCCACCTGGGCCCAGTGCCGCACCGCACTACGCCGGACACCGCTGTCGGTGTGGCACGACGACGTCACGGACTGGGCGGCGAGCCTGACGTACTACTCGGTGCTGGCGCTGCTGCCGACGCTGATCGTCACGGTGTCCCTGATCGGCCTGGCCGATCCGGCGGCCACCGAGCAGCTCGTCGACCAGATGAGTTCGCTGGCGCCGGCCGGGTCGGGCGGGACCGTGCACCGCGCGCTGGCCACCATGGCGCAGCAGCACACCGCGGCGTGGGTGGTGGTGGGCGGTGCGCTGGTCAGCGCGCTGTGGTCGTCGTGCAGCTATCTGGCGGTGTTCCGCCGGGCGCTGCACGCCATGCACCGGACGAAGGACGACCGGCCGCCGTGGCGCAAGGCGCCGCGCATCCTGGCCACCGCGCTGCTGCTGATGGCGCTGCTGATCAGCAGTGCGGTGGCGCTGCTGGTGAGCGGGCCGATCGCGGCCTGGGCCGGCCGGGCGCTCGGGCTCGGTGACGCCGGTGAGGCCACCTGGAACCTGCTGAAGTGGCCGTTGCTGCTGGTCCTGGCGACGGTGCTGGCCATGGTGCTGTTCCGGTCCGGGCCGCCGAGTTCGCGCGGGCTGCGGCGGGCGGCGCCCGGCGGTGTGGTCGCGGTGCTGCTGTGGCTGGTGGCGTCCGCGGGTTTCGCCGTCTACGTCGACTGCGTCGGCACCTTCAACCGGCTCTACGGCTCACTGGCGGGGCCGGTGGTGTTCCTGATCTGGCTGTGGTTCTCGCATCTGTCGCTGCTGTCGGGCGCGCAGTTCAACGTGGAGCTGGCCCGGGCGGGCCGGGTGGTGAAGCCGCGTTCGGGCGACTGAGGCGGCCCGCCCGGTGGGCACACCGGTGCCCGCACCGGTCAGTCCGCGCCGTGTGCCCCGGCGATCTCCTCGATGCGGCGGGCCAGTCCGAAGTCGAGGTCGGTGACCCGGCCGCCGATGCTGTGGGTGTTCACCGCGACGGTCAGCCGGTTGTAGCCGAGCGTCAGATCGGCGTGGTGGTCCAACTCGTCCTGGATGCGGGCGATGTGCATCACCATCACGGCCGCCGGGAGGTGTCCTGGGAAGTGGTAGCTGCGGTGCAGCCGGTCGTCCTCGACGGACCAGCCGGGCAGCTCCGCGAGCCGTTCCTCGATCTCCTTCTCACCGAGCGGTTCCACCTGGGCGCCCATCGCGTTCCCCTCTCACCGGTGCCGTCGTGCCGCCGCCTTCCGCGGTGACCTCCGCTCACAGCCTTCCACGGGCGGCTCCTGACAATTCGATCGTACGTCGGACCACCGATCGATTACCGTCATCGCCATGACGACTGTTGCCGCGCCGGCCCCGCCGGAGACGAGCACGGGTGTGGGCGCGCTGCTGCGCGAATGGCGTGACCGGCGCCGGATCAGCCAGCTGGAGCTGGCGCTGCGCGCCGACTCCTCCGCCCGGCACATCAGCTTCATCGAGACCGGCCGCTCCCGCCCGAGCCAGGAAATGGTGCTCCGCCTGGCCGAACACCTCGACGTGCCGGTACGGGAGCGCAATGCGCTGCTGATCGCCGCCGGCTACGCCCCGACCTTCCCCGAGACCCCGCTGGACGACCCCGCCATGGATGCCCTGCGCTCCGGTCTGGAACGGCTGCTGACCAGTTACGAGCCGTTCCCCGCGCTGGTGGTCGACGGGCTCTACACCGTCCAGGCGGCGAACGGCGGTATCACCATGCTGCTGTCGGGCGTCGACCCGGCGCTCCTCCAGCCGCCGCTGAACGCCATGCGGATCACCATGCACCCGGGCGGCCTGGCGCCCCGGATCCGCAACTACCTGGAGTGGCGCGAGCATCTGCTCGGCCAGATGGAGCGCCAGTTGGCCCTGATGCGGTCCGCGCCGCTGCGCGCCCTCTACGAGGAGGTGAGCGGCTATCCGCTGCCCCCGGGCGGCCACGAACGGGCGTCCTTCGGCGGTCATACGCCGTTCGCGCTGCCGATGATGATCGAGCACGACGGCCGGGTGCTGTCCTTCATCTCGACCATCGCCACGTTCAACACCCCGATGGATGTGACCGTTTCCGAACTCGCGGTGGAGACCTTCCTCCCCGCCGACCCGGAAACGGTCACCTATCTGCGGACCCGGGCCGGATAGGCCCGGTCCGCCCGCTCACATGGCGGGCACCCGGTCCAGGAACCCCACCACGGTGCGGATCCGCCCGTCGTCGGCCAGCCGCACCACGTCGAACCCGGCGACGGGCGCCGTGCCGTCCGGTGCCACCAGCTCCCAGCCGAACCGCGCCACGTCGTGGTGCCCGTCCACGTCCCCCAGCTGCCGGAAGACGAACCCCGGGAACTGCGCGTGGGCCCCGACGATCACCGCCGCCAGCCCGTCCTGCCCGGCCACGTCGGCCAGCGGGTCGGTGTAGGTGGCCTGCTCGTCGAAGGCCGCGGCGACGGCCTTGCCGAGCGCCTCGTCCCCGGTCGCGTTCCACGCCTCGAAGTACCGTGCCGCCGCGTCCGCGTACCGCTGCTGCTCCGTCATGATCTGCTCCTCCGCACATCCGAAACCACGTTGGGATCCCGGTTCACGGGCCGGAGTGCGCCGGCCCGTGATCCGGTGCCCTCAGCTTGCCGGGCGGCGCGGCCGGGGTCGATGACGTCCGAGGTAATGGCCCTCGTCAGCGGGGGTGCGGGAGGCGCAGCGGCTGCCACCAGCCAGGGTTGTCGCGGTACCAGGCGACGGTGCGCAGCAGACCGGTGCGGAACGGCACCTGGGGGGCGTAGCCCAGCGCGCGCAGCTTGCGGTCGTCGAGGGCGTAGCGGCGGTCGTGGCCGGGCCGGTCGGCGACGTGGCGGATCCGTTCCGGGCCGGCGCCGCAGGCGTCCAGCAGCAGTTCGGTCAGGCGGAGGTTGGTCAACTCCTCGCCGCCGCCTATGTGGTAGACCTCGCCGGGGCGGCCCCGTTCCAGTACGAGCTGGATGCCGCGGCAGTGGTCGTCGACGTGCAGCCAGTCGCGGACGTGCCGGCCGTCGCCGTAGAGCGGCACGGTCCCGCCGGACAGCAGGGTGGTCACGAAGAGCGGGATGACCTTCTCCGGGTACTGGTACGGCCCGTAGTTGTTGCTACAGCGGGTGATGCTCACGTCCAGCCCGTAGGTGCGGGCGTAGGAGCGGACGAGGAGGTCGGCGCTGGCCTTGGTCGCCGCGTAGGGCGAGTTGGGCAGCAGCGGGCTCTCCTCGGTCCACGCGCCGTCCTCGATGGAGCCGTACACCTCGTCGGTGGAGATCTGGACGAAGCGCGGCACGCCGGTCCGGCGCACCGCTTCGAGGAGGGTGTGGGTGCCGAGCACGTTGGTGCGGACGAAGGCGTCCGCGCCGGCTATGGAACGGTCGACATGGGACTCCGCGGCGAAGTTGAGCACCGCGTCGTGCCCGGGCAGCAGATCGGCGAGCAGCGGGCCGTCGCAGATGTCGCCCTCGACGAAGGTGAGGCCGGGATGGTCGCGCACCGGTGCGAGGTTGGCCGGGTTGCCGGCGTAGGTGAGCTTGTCGAGGACGGTGACCCGGACGTCCCCGGCGCCGGGGTACGCCCCGCCCAGCAGGCTGCGCACGTAGTGCGAGCCGATGAAACCGGCGGCACCGGTGACCAGCAGCCGCATCACGGTGTCCGCTCCGTCGGGGCGTCCGGGGCGTCGTCCCCGGTGCGGTCACCCCGCAACGTGCGCGGGCTCCTGGTCGTCCGTGAGGGCGGCCTCGGGGCTCGCCGGGTCGCTCTGGGTGGCCCGGTGGGTGGTGCGGCGGGCGGCCATCCAGGCGTAGACGAGGATGCCGGCGAAGAGGAACAGCACGCCCTGGTAGATCGCGGCGTAGCCGGCGCCGGCGACGAGCCAGAAGGTGAAGCCGAACGCGGCCAGCGCCAGGGTCAGGTCGCGGGCGAAGCGGGCCGGGCGGACCCGGTCGCGGCGGCCGGTGAGGAGGAAGTAGACCTGGGCGCCGGCGGCGAGGAGGTAGGGGACGGTGGCGGAGAAGGTGGTGATCAGCACCAGGATCTGGAAGACCCCGCCGGTGCCGAGGACGTAGTTGACCACGGTCAGCGCGCTGGCCAGGATGCCCGCGGCGAGCACGCCGACGGTGGGGACGCCGCGGCGCTTGATCAGGAACGGCGCGGGGAAGAGGCCGTCCTTGGCGGCGGCGTACGGCGACTGGGCGCTCATCAGGGTCCAGCCGTTGAGCGCACCGATGATCGAGACGACGGCGGCACCGGCGACGAGGGTGCCGCCCCAGTGGCCGCCGAACATCGCGTTGACGGCGTCCGAGAACGGCGCCGTGGAGTGCACCAGCTTGGTGTGCGCGACGGTCCCGAAGACCGCGAGGGTGCCCAGCAGGTAGACGACGGCGGCGCCGACGGTGCCGAGGACGGTGGCCCGGCCGACGTTGCGTTCCGGGTCGCGGACCTCGCCGGCGCTCATCGCCGCGGACTCCACGCCGACGTAGGAGTACAGCAGGATCGCGGCGGCGGCGGACATCCCGCCGACCGCGCTGCCGTGGCCGGCGTGGAACGGGCCCAGGTTGTGCGGATCGAAGAAGAACAGCCCGACGACCGCGATGAAGAGCAGCGGGACGAACTTGAGGACGGTGGAGACCAGCTGGACGGCGCCCACGTAGCGGGTGCCGGCGAAGTTGGCGAGGGCCGGGAGCCAGAGGGCGGCGAGCGCGACCAGGAGGTCGGTGCCGGCGGAGGCGTGGCCGGGGACGAGGACGTGCACATAGCCGACGGCGGCGACCGCGAGGGCGGCGTTGCTGACCCAGGTCATCGTCCAGTACGACCAGGCCGAGAGGAAGCCGGCGAAGTCGCCGAACGCCTCGCGCGCGTAGACGTAGGGCCCTCCGGTGTCCGGGTGGCGCTCGGCGAGCCGGCCGAAGACCAGGGCGAGGGCGACCGCGCCGATGGTGAGCACGCCGAAGGCAAGGAGGCTGACGGTGCCGAAGGGGGCCACCGAGGCCGGGAGGAGGAAGATGCCGCCGCCGATGATGTTGCCCATCACCAGGCAGGTGGCGGTTCCGAGACCGAAGCGGCGGGTGTGCCGGTCGTGCATGGCGTGGTGGGCCTCTCGTCGTGCGCGGTGCACCCGGGGTTACCGAGCATCGGTAATGGTCGGTGATCGAGCGGCCCGGTCCCAAATCAGCGGGATTTGTGCGGCGGGGGGTGGTCCGGCACGGCAAAACCTTCGGAGCGCGGGGCCGCGGGCCGTAGTTCGTCCGTGGTGGCGCCGGGCGGGCCGACGGGCGGCCGGTGGCCGTCGGCGGGCCGGGAAGGGGGCGGAACGGGTGGTTCCGGCGACGCCGGGCAGCCCCGCGGCCCGCACCCCTGCGGGTCAGCGCTCCGGCAGGTCAGCGCTCCGGCAGGACCCGGGACGCCCCCACCGGCAGGTCCCACAGGTCCTCGCGGGGGCGGCCGGTCGCCTCCCAGGCGGTGCGGACCCGGCGCAGTGGTTCCAGCGGCGGCTCGCCGGAGAGCAGGAACGTCGACCAGTGCATCGGCACCAGCGCCCGGGCGCCCAGGTCCTGGGTGGCCCGTACCGCCTCCTCGGGGTCGGTGTGCACCGGGCGCAGCATCCAGCGCGGGTCGTAGGCGCCGATCGGCAGCAGCGCCAGGTCGATGTCCGGGTAGCGGCGGCCGATCTCCTCGAACCAGTGGCCGTAGCCGGTGTCCCCGGCGAAGTGGATCCGCCGTCCGTCGGGCGCGGTGAGCAGCCAGCCGCCCCACAGGGAGCGGCAGGTGTCGGTGAGGGTGCGCTTGCTCCAGTGGTGGGCGGGGACGAAGTCGAGGCGCACCGGGCCGCCGGGGGCGGGGAGTTCGACCGCCTCCCACCAGTCCAGGTCGGTGACGTGGGTGAAGCCGCGCCGGCGGGCCCAGCGGGCGAGGCCGGCGGGCAGCAGCAGCGGGGTGTGCCGGGGCAGCCGCTTGAGGGTGGGGATGTCGAGGTGGTCGTAGTGGTTGTGGCTGATGAGGACGGCGTCGACCGGCGGCAGGTCCTCCCAGCGGACGCCGACGGGGGTGACCCGGGGCGGGGTGCCGAGGAGTTTGCGGGACCAGACCGGGTCGGTCAGCAGGGTCAGCCCGGCGATCCGGATGATCCAGCTGGCGTGGCCGGCCCAGGTGAGGGCGATCGTGGTGGGGCCGGCGACCGGCAGCGGGCCCGGCTCGAACGGCAGTTGCTGGATCTCGTGCAGGGTCTCGGGGGCCGGGCGGAGCTTGCCCTCGCGGGCGATCCGGGCCAGCGCGCGGACGCCGGGCAGCGGGGCGGTCAGCCGGTCGGTGAAGTCCCGGGGCCAGGTGCGGGTTTCGCCCAGCGGGCGGGGCTCGGGCAGGTCCGGCGGGGTGTCGGTGGCCGGTGCCGGGGCGGTGGCCGGGGCGGTGCCGGGGTCCGCTCCCCCGCCCGGCCCGGCGCCGGTGCCCGGTCCGGCGCCGGTGCCCGGTCCGGCGCCGGTGCCCGGTCCGGCGCCGGTGCCGCCCCGGTGGTCGGCGGACTGCTCGGCGAGGGAGCGCTCGGTCTGTTCGGTCATCGAGGGGCTCCATTCGGTGGACAGAACCGGGGCGGTTCGGAACGGGGTCGGGGCGCGCGGGTCCGGTGGATCACCCGTCCGCGGCGGTCGTGAGCGCGGCCAGCGCGCGCGAGAGGGCGGTCAACGCCTCGGCGATGTGCGGGAGTTGCAGCGGGTCGGGGGCGTCCAGGACGCGTTGCCGCAGCTCCCGGTCGGTGCCCAGCAGGGCCTCGGCGCCCAGCCGGACCCGCAGCGCGCCCGGGTCATCGCCGAAGCGGTGCCCGCCGCGCGCCGCCCAGGGCGCCAACTCCCGTTCCAGCGCGGTGGATTCGGCGATGCCGTGGGTGGCGAGGGGGCGCCGCAGCGGTTCCAGGTCGGCGTAGAGGTGGCTGCCGGCGCGCGGCGGCCGGCACAGGGCGCCCGCCTCGGTGAGGGCGCGGTGGAGGGCGGCGGTGAGCACGCCGTAGATCCGGGCGACGGTGACCGTCCGGGCCCGTACGGCCTCGGGCTCGCCGAGCGCATGGGTCACGGCGCAGGCGAGCGGTCCCGGCAGCGGGGTGCGGAGCTCGGCGAGCACCTCCAGGGTCGCGGCACGCAGCTCGGTGCCCCGGCCGGTGTCCGGGAAGCGGGCCAGCGCGGCGGGCCAGGAGGCGGGCAGCAGCGTGGCGCGCAGGTCGCTGATCACCACGACCTCTTCGGGCAGCATCTCGGCGGGGCTGAGCAGCACGGTGTCGTGCGGTTCGTGCAGCAGGTCGCGGCGGGTCTCGTCGCTGAGGACCCACAGCCCCTCTTCGGCCGCCGCCTCGCACACCTCGTGCAGCTGCTCGGGCGCGGGGCAGGTGCCGGTCGGGTCGTCGGGGACGGAGAGCACCAGCACCCGCGGCGTCTCACCGTGCTCACGGGCCCGGCGGACGGTCTCCAGCAGCGCGAACGGGTCGGGCAGCCCGCCGGACTCCGCGGGCACCGGCGCCCGGTGCACCGGCCTGCCGAGCAGCCGGGCGGGCGGTGCGTACGACTCGGAGCAGGGCCGGGGCAGGACCACGGCGCCGTCGGCGGCGGCGTACAGCGCGAGCAGCAGCGGGGCCGCCCCGGGCGCGGCGAGGATCTGGCCGGGTCCGGTGGCCAGGCCGCGGCGTTCCCAGTGGCCGGCGGCGGCGGAGCGCAGCGGGGCGCCGCCGCCGGGCGGTTCGGCGTCGGTACGGCCGGCGGCCGCGGCGAGGTGCGCGGCGAGTTCCGGCAGGACCGGCAGGCCCACCGGAGGGTCCGGCTCGGGCCGCGGATCGGGGGCGGTCCGCTGCATCCGTACCTCCACTCCACGACGGCGGGTCGATCGTGGGCCCATCACATGATGGGCGGCCCCGTCCACCTTCGCAGATCACGCGGGCGCGGCCCGGGGGCGACACGTCGCGGGGACGGGTGGTGATCCCGGGGGGCGTCAGGATGCGGTGGCCTTGTGGTGCCGGGCCGACCTTCGGTGGGGCCGCGGTCCTGCTGCCCCGGCTCAGGGACACCGCTGCCCCGGGTCACGGTCACCGCTGCCCCGGGTCACCGTCACCGCGTTCACCCGGCTGGTCGGGACCATGACCAGCTGTGAAGACCGATCGCGCGATCGGTCTTCCGGGGAGCTAACGCCCCGCCGGCCCCACCCGCTCATAGCGGTGCACCGTCACCCTCTCCCCCGCTCCCCAGTCCTGCTGCTCGGTGGCCCGGCGGACCCAGCCGCGGCGCTCGTAGAGGGCGATGGCCGCGGTGTCGGTGGCCTTCACCTCCAGTACGGGGCGCAGGCCGCGGGCCGCCGCGGCGTGCTCGACGGCGGCGAGGAGGCGCCCGCCGTGGCCCGCGCCGCGGGCGTCGGGGGCGACGTAGAGCCGGCTGACCTCGCGGCCGCACAGCGCGCCGTGGCCGACGATCCGGCCGGCCGACAGGGCGACCCAGGCGGCGGTCAGTCCGTCGGGGGTCAGCCAGCGTGCCGGGTCGTCCGGCCAGTGGTGCGGATAGCCGTTGTGGGCGTGCACCTCGGCCAGTACGGCCGTACAGGCGTCGAGATCGGTGGCCCTGCGTCTCCTCAGCACCGGATGATGGAAGCACAGTCCCGGGCGCGAGGGGGTAGGAGGTGCCGCATGCGAACGCTCTTGAGCAATCTCGACCGGCGGACCTTCGACCTGATCGCCACCCGCGAGTGGCCCGGGGCCCAGCGGGTGCTGCCCCGGCTGACCCGCAGCGCCAATCACGGTCTGCTGTGGTTCGGCATCGCGGCGGGCGCGGCGGCGCTGGGCGGGCGGCCGGCGCGGCGGGCCGCGGCGCGCGGGGTGGCCTCCCTGGCCGTGGCCTCGGCCACGGTGAACACGTTCGGCAAGCGCTCGGTGCGCCGGCAGCGGCCGCTGCTGGACGCGGTGCCGGTGATCAGGCAGCTGACCCGTCAGCCGTTCACCTCGTCCTTCCCATCCGGGCACGCCGCCTCGGCGGCAGCGTTCGCGACCGGGGTGTTCTTCGAGAACAAGTGGTGGGGCCTGGCGCTGGCGCCGGTCGCCGTCTCGGTGGCGTTCTCCCGCATCTATACGGGTGTGCACTATCCGGGTGATGTGCTGGCGGGTGCCGCGCTGGGTGCGGGTGCGGCGTTCGCGGTACGGGGTCTGGTGCCGACCCGCGCCCAGCTGGCGCCGCCGGCCCGGCCGCGTGCGGAGGCGCCCGCGCTGCCCGGCGGCCGGGGGCTGGTCGTGGTGGCGAACCCGGGCTCGGGGCAGCGCACGGGACAACGCCCGGACCGGGCCGCCGAGGTGCACGCGGTGCTGCCGGAGGCCGAAGTGGTGAGGTGCGACGGGTCGGACCGGCAGCCGCTGGACGAGGCGCTGGAGACGGCCGCGGAGCGGGCCCGGGAGCTGGGCGGCGCGCTGGGGGTGGTCGGCGGGGACGGCACGGTCAACGCCGCGGCGGCGGTCGCGGTGCGGCACGGGCTGCCGCTGGCGGTGCTGCCCGGCGGCACCGCCAACCACTTCGCGTACGACCTGGGGATCGAGAGCTTCGCGGCGGCGGCGCGGGCCGTGGAGAGCGGGGAGGCGGTCGCGGTCGACGTGGCGCGCTTCCGGACCGGTCCGCACCGGGAGGGGCGTTATTTCCTCAACACCTTTTCGGTGGGCGTCTATCCGGAGCTGGTGCGCATCCGGGAGCGCTGGGCGGGCCGGATCGGTGCCTGGCCGGCGGGGGTGCTCGCGGCCTGGGAGGTGCTGCGCTCCGCGGAACCGATGTCGGTGCGGATCGGCGGTGAGCTGCGCTCGGTCTGGCTGCTGTTCGTGGGCAACTGCCAGTACCGGGGCCTGGGTTTCGCCCCGGTGCGCCGGCACGACCTGGCGGACGGGGTGCTCGACGTACGGGTGGTGCACGGCGGCCGGCTGGCCCGCACCCGGCTGCTCGTCGCGGCGCTGATGGGCACTCCGCGCCGTTCGCCGGTGCTGGGCGAGGCGCGGCTGCCGCGGCTGCGGATCGGCGGCCTCGGCGATACCGCGGCGATCGCGTATGACGGTGAAGTGGCCATGTCGGGAGGCGAGTTGACGCTGGAGAAGGAGCGCGAGGCACTGACGGTGTATCGACTGCTGCCCGACTGAGCGACACCTCCGGCGGACGGGCACGGACAAAGGCGCGGATCACATCCTGAGATAGGTCTCTCAAGATGCGAGATCGCCGCGTACGGTGGGGTGTCACACCGACGCATGCGAAGGAGTGCTCCATGCCGCAGGAGTCCGCCGTCTACACGCACGGCCACCACGAGTCCGTACTGCGCTCCCACACCTGGCGCACCGCGGCCAACTCGGCCGGCTATCTGCTGGATTCGCTGAAGCCGCACATGCGGGTACTGGACATCGGCTGCGGTCCGGGCACGATCACCGCCGATCTGGCCGCCCTGGTGCCGGACGGGCAGGTCACCGGGCTGGAGCGGGCGCCGGAGGTGCTGGACCAGGCACGCGCCACCGCCGCCGCGCGCGGGGTCGAGAACGTCCGGTTCGTGGTCGGCGACGTCCACGCACTGGACTTTCCCGATGACACGTTCTGCGTGGTGCACGCCCATCAGGTGCTGCAGCACGTGGGCGACCCGGTCCAGGCGCTGCGGGAGATGCGCCGGGTGACCAAGCCGGGCGGGATCGTGGCCGTCCGCGATTCGGACTTCTCGGCGATGACGTGGTACCCGGAGGTCCCGGGCATGACCGACTGGCTGCGGCTGTATCTGCGGGTGGCCCGGACGAACGGCGGCGAGCCGGACGCCGGGCGCCGGCTGCACGCCTGGGCCCGGCAGGCGGGCTTCGCACCGGAGGCGGTCACCGCCACCGCGGGCACCTGGTGTTACCGGACGCCGGAGGAGCGGTCGTGGTGGAGCGAGCTGTGGGCGGACCGCACGGTCAGCTCGTCGTACGCGCGGACAGCGGTGGACGGCGGGCACGCCACGGAGGCCGAACTGCGCCGGATCGCGGAGGCCTGGCGGGCCTGGGGCGCCGAGGAGGACGGCTGGTTCGGCATCCTGCACGGCGAGCTCCTGTGCCGGGTCTGAGCGCGGTGCGGCCTTCCGCCCGAGGGCCCGGGACGGCAGCCGGAGGGTCGTGTCTCCTCGGCGCGGGGTGCGGACGGTCCGATCACGGCCAACTGATCGCGTACCGGCCGGGGGCCCAACTAGGGTGGTTCATATGGACATTCTGGGGACCTCGCTGCGGGTGTGCGTCAGTGATCTCAATGCCGCGATCGGCGTCTACGAACGGCTGACGGGCGCGGAGGCGATCCGCTTCCAGCGCGGTGGTGTGGCGGTCGCGGCCGTCGGGTGCTTCTTCCTGATGAGCGGCCCCGAGGCGGAGTTGTCGGTGCTGCGGAAGATCACCGCGACCCTCGCCGTGGAGGACGTGGACGAGGCGGTGGCCGATCTGACGGCGGTCGGCGCGGACATCATCGCCGGGCCGGTGCCGACGCCGATCGGCCGGAATGTGGTGGCCCGTCATCCGGACGGTGCGATCTTCGAATACGTCGACCGCAAACAGGCCGCCGGGGCCTGACGGGACTCCCCCGGCGGCCCTGGCCCACGGGGCGGCCGACGCGCCCGCCCGGGACGGGCTCCGCCGGGCCCTCCCAGGACACGGGCTCTCTCAGGACACCTCCAGCACGATCTTGCCGCGGGCCCGGCCCGCCATGCTCCGCCGCAGCGCCTCCGGCGCCTCGGACAGCGGGTAGACCGCATCGACCGCCACGGTCAGCTTCCCGGCGTCCGCGAGCGCGCCGAGGGCGGTCAGGTCGTCGCTGTTCGGGCGTACCCAGACCAGATGGCCGCCCTTCTCCTTGACCTCGCCGTCGGCGATGGACGCGACCCGGCCGCGGTCCTTGAGCAGCTCCTGCGAGACGTCCACCACGCCGCCGCCCACGAAGTCCAGGGCCACGTCGATACCGTCCGGCGCCAGTGCCCGCACCCGGTCGGCGAGCCCGTCGCCGTAGGTGACCGGCTCGGCGCCGAGGGACCGCAGGAAGTCGTGGTTGCGCTCGCTGGCCGTCCCGATGACGCGCAGCCCCTGGGCGACCAGGATCTGCACGCCGAGCGAGCCGACACCGCCCGCGGCGGCGTGCACCAGGGCCGTCTCGCCCGACGTGGCGCCGACCCTTTTCGCGGCCTGATAGGCCGTCAGGCCGGCGAGCGGCAGCCCGGCGGCCTGCTGCCAGCTGAGCGCGGCCGGCTTGCGCGCCAGGGTCCGCACCGGCGCGGCGACCAGCTCGGCGTAGGTGCCGTGCTGGACGTCGTCCTTGCGGACGTAGCCGATGACCTCGTCACCGATCTCGTACTCGGTGGCGTCCACGCCGACCGCCTCGACCACGCCCGCCACGTCCCAGCCGGGGATCAGCGGGAAGTGGACGTTCAGCATCGGGTCGAGATGGCCCGCGAGGATCTTCCAGTCGACCGGATTGACCCCGGCCGCACGGACCCGGATCAGGACCGAGTCCGGGGCCACCTTCGGGTCGGGGAGGTCGGAGTAGGTGAGGACGTCGGGGTCGCCGTAGCGCTGTGTGCTGATTGCCTTCATGACCGGCCACAACACGGGACGGTCCGGGATCATTCCAGCTCCGCACGGACGTTCACCGGATCGGGCGTACCGGCCCGGCGCACCCGTAGGGAGGCCGGCTACACCGGCCGCATCCGGTACTCGTAGCGGTCCGGGAGCGGATGTGCGGCCCGGGCCCTGGCACGTACCTCGTCGGTGACCGGTCCGCCGGCCGCGGTCAGCCGTTCGGCGATCGCGAACCAGGTGTCGCTGAGCGTCTCGTCGCCCTCCCGCAGATCGGCGATCTCGAAGCCGGCGTCGAAGACCTCCCGGGCCGCTTCGGGCCGGTCCTGGGCGAGCAGCACCCGGGCGGTCAGCAACCGGAAGCGTCCGTCGGCCAGGACGCGCTCCGGCAGCGCGGCCAGCAGCCGCCCGGCCTCCTCGGTACGGCCGGCGGTGAGCAGCGCCGGCACCGCCTCCCGGAGGAGGGCGGGCAGTGCGGCGCGCCAGGTACGGGCGGCCGGGCCGTCCGCGGCGGCCGCCGCGGCCACGGCGTCGCAGGCCTGTGCGTACCGGTCGGCGGCCCGCGCCGGTTCGCCCGCCGCGGACTCGGCGACGGCCAGGCAGTAGAGCGGCAGCACGCACGCGGCACGGGTCAGGTCGCCGGCACCCTGCCCGACCGCGCGTTCCCAGCTGCGGACCGCCTGGGCCCGGTCGCCGGCCTGCCACTGGGCGAGGCCGAGGTGGTGGTCGGTGGCCGGGCCGGGTGGGGCGGATTCCAGCAGGTCGCGCCAGGCCGGTGCGGTCGGTGCCGGGCCGGGCAGCGGTCCGCCGGGCGGCAGTTCCCCGGTCCTCAGCAGCGTCAGCCAGGGCTCCTGTTCGGGGCCGAGGGTGGCCGGGTCGAACGGCGTACCGGGCAGCGCGAAACCGGCCCGGACCACCTCCAGCGCACCCCAGCCCGACCCGGTGGCCAGCGATTCCTCGGGCTCCCGGTCGGCGTACGGCAGCCAGGCCGCGTACGCCGCGTCGACGTCCGCCCGTGGCAGGGCCGTCTCCAGCCCGGCGGCGACCGCCTCGCGCGCCGCCGACCAGTCCGCGCCGTGCACCACGGCGGGGTCGGCGGCCAGCGGCCCGTACGCCTCCAGCCAGCTGAACGCCCCGCCGGCGTCGAGGGGTACGTGCTCCAACTGGGTGCGGGCGAGCCCGGCCTGGATCTCGGCGTAGCCGCCGGTGCCCGGTTCGGTGAGCCACCGCTGCCAGCGCCGGCCGGCCCGGCCCGTGCCCCAAAGGAAGAGCTTGCGGCCGCGCAGCGCGTCGGTGGACGTCTGGACCAGGCCCCGGCCGGCCGCGTCGAGCGAGGTGATCCAGCGGCGGGCGCCGTCGGGCACCTCGTAGAAGTAGTCGGCGGGGAACTCGCTGCGCAGCGGGTAGGTGCGGTCGGCGCCGTCCGATTCCGGGACCGGGACCCGGCGCAGCAGCCGCTCGTAGCCGAAGTGCCAGGCCTCGTCGGCGGGCGCCAGGACGCGGGTGCCGTCCTCTTCGGGCACCGCGATGTTGGACCACCAGTAGACGGGCACGGTGTGGTGGTGCGGGTTGCGGATCCGTACGCCCACGTGGAGGAAGTCGGAGCCGTCCGGCAGCCACAGGTCCACCTGGAAGGGCAGATCGCGCAGCCGCTCCCATTCCCACAGCCGGAGCATCTCCCCGCCGTCCGGGGCCGGGACCCGGGCGGCGTGCAGCGGGGCGCAGGAGAGGGTGGTGTGGCCGGTGGCGCCGATGTTCCACTCGATGCCGCCGGAGAACCACGCCCCGTTGAGGGCGAACGCGGCGGGCTGCAACACCGGGTTGCGGTAGAGCAGTTCGCGGTCGGTGGGCTTGTGGCACAGGGAGTACACCCGGCCGCCGAGACCGGGGAGGACGGTGGCGCGCAGCCGGTCGTTCTCGATGACCAGGGCGTCGAGGTCGGTGCGGCGGCGGGCGCGCCCGTAACCGTCGCGCCGGGCGACCGGCAGGAGCGAGGTCAGCGGCCGGTGGCCGATCTGGCGCGCCATGTCGGCGGGCAGCCCGGCGTCCCGGGGAATCCGGACCTGAGGGAGGTCGTGGTCGCTTCGGAGGGCGGGGAAGGGGTTGTCCGGACCGAGGGGGGCGGCGGGAAGGGTCAGGGTGGTGCGTCGCACGCTCGTGGCCACGGCTGCCTCGCAAGGGGGGACCGGCCACCTCGGCTACGGCGGCCTCCGGTTGACCATGGAACCCCCTCATCGCCGGTCTGAACAGGGCTTCTTCCGTCCCGCGGGGTCAGGGTTACGCAAAGGGGGCCCCCGGAACGGTGGCGACGCCGCCGGCGGAACGGTGCGATGCCACCGCATCGAAGAATCGGAGGCGCGGCGGACACACCATGGACACCACGAAGCTCAACCGCAAGTCCCGGTGGCCGGGGGCGAGTCCGGGGCAGGCTCGGGCTCGGTGAGGCGCAGCCGGTTGCCGAAGGGGTCGGTGAGGGTGAGGGACCACCCGATCTCGTCGTGCTCCAGACCGGGTCGCAGATACGGGTAGTCCTTCGCGGCCAGCTCGGCGTGGAGCGCGCGCACCCCGGTCAGCTCCGTGTAGACCACCCCGCCGGGCGTCCCGTCGCCGTGGTGCTCGGAGAGGTGCAGCACGAGGTCGCCCCGCGAGACCTGTGTGTAGAGCGGCATTCCCGGCTCGAAGCGGTGCTCCCAGTCGACGGTGCAGCCGAGGTGACCGACGTAGAACTCATGGGCCTTGGCCACGTCGAAGATGCGGAGGACCGGCACCGCGCGGCCGAAGGTCACGTCGGTGGTGGGCGCCGGCCTCGCACCGTCCCCCGCCGGCTCCGTCCCGTCCGTGGCTGGCTCCGTGGCCGGTTCCGTGACCATCTCGCTGGTGATCGCCCAGCGTTCGTGGTCGCGCCAGGCGCCGTCGATGAAGAGGAAGTCCGGGGAGAACCCCTCCCGGCGGAAGCCGGCGCGCCGGACGAGCGCGAGCGAGGAGGCGTTGTCCGGCTGGATGTTGACCTCCAGCCGGTGCAGGCCCAGCGGGCCGAAGGCGTGGTGGAGCACGAGGCGCAGACCCTCGCTCATCAGGCCGCGGCCGGCGGCGTGCGCGAAGGCGCCGTAGCCGATCGCACCGCAGCGGAACGCGCCGTGCACGATGTTGTTGATCGTGAGGTAACCCGCGATCCGGCCGGTGGTGAGCTCGCAGAACAGGAAGCCCTCGCGCAGGGGTTCCTGCAGCCTGAGCAGATAGGCGTCGTAGGCGGCGGCGTCGGCCGGCGGGTAGAGCCACGGATGGTGCAGCCCGGCGCTGGCGCGCACCGCGGCGGTGAACTCGTCCCGGTCGGCGGCGGTGAAGGGCCGGATGCCCACCCGCGGCCCGCGTGCGAGGTAGCGGTCATTGATCGTCACCGGGAAATCGTACGGACGGCCGTGCGGTACGGGCCAGCGATTACGGGTGGGAATCGCCCCGGAACGGGCGGGGCCGCGCCATGGCCCGGCGGTCTCGGCATCCCTCGCAGGACGGTACGGGCCCCGCCGGCGCCGCCCACCCCCGTGTGGCCGCGCCGGCCGGTGCCCCCGCCGTCAACTCCGCGCGCGCACGCCCCCCGTGACGTGCGCGTGCGGACTCAGGTCCCTCCGTAAGCGACCGACCTTCACCGGTTCACCACCGATCGGCCCAGGTCCGCCGCGCGTCCGTCGTCGTACCAGGACGCCGGTGAGGGGTCGGTGGGCTCCGGTGGTTCGGTGGTCCCGCGGAGGTCGGCCGCCGCCGCGAGGGACCCGTAGCGCAGGTCCCAGTCGTGCGCGGTACGGGTGTCCGGTGGCACGAGGCGGTCCCCCTCTCGGAGGTAGGTCAGCAGCCTCTCGTGCGGAGAGGCCTGACGTTCACTCATGGATGCTCCCCATTCGGATGTGAAGGACGGGGCGGGATAGGTCCCACCCTGAAGCCGCGTTCGCGCACGGCCTCGGGGCGGGATCCAGCCCGGCGGGTGAGCCGGGGCGGTGGGCGGGCGGCGGCCGCCAGAGGCTGCGGCCGCCGGGAGCCCGGGGCCTACGCCGGTTCCAGGTCCTCGCCCTCCCGCCAGAGCTTCGCCTTCGTCTCGGCCGCGGCCAGCTGCCGGCTCACCGTCGCCGAGGAGATCTCCAGCAGCTCGGCGATCTCGGTGCCCTTCAGGCCCCAGACGTGGGTGAGCTCCCAGACCGCCGTCTGCCGTTCGTCGGCGATCGCCGCCTTCACCGACTCCAGCAGCTCCAGGTACTCGAGGCCGGCGGTCGGGTCCGGGCCGAACCGCCGTCCGCGCTCGGGCGGTTCGTCGTACGGCCGCTCGCCCGAGGAGCTCTTGCGCCAGTGGTCCCGGAGCTTGTTGCGGGCCACCACGGTCGCGAAGACGAGGACCGGCTTCTCGAACCTGGTGCCCTTGCGGAACTCCTGGAAGATGGCGATGCACACCTCCTGGGTGATGTCCTGGGCCAGGTGGTAGTCGTGGGTGATCCGCGTGACCGAGGCGATCAGCCGCGGCTCCACCGTACGCAGCGTCTCCATCAGCTCGGCCTCGCGTTCCTTGGACAGCCGGCGGGGTGACTCCGCGGAGTCGTTTCCGCCCCCTGAGAGCTGCCTCATGTGTCGTCCCTCTCCGCTGACCGGGTACCGCTCGGGGGTCCCGGGCTCCCTGGAAGGACGTGGTGGGGGCCGGAAGTTTTTCACCGGGCCGGGGTGAAAATTCCGGCCGCCCCGGCGGGACTTCACGGTATGGACACTCGCACCGCACTCGCCCTCGTGCTCGGCGGCCTCGCCGTCTACCTCGCCTACATCGACCCGGTGCTCGGCGCCGCCCTCGGCATCGGCGTCGTCGTGGTCACCTTCCTGCTGACGTACCTGGAGAAGTAGCCCGGCCGGTCAGGTCCGCACCGCCGCCTCCCGCTCGGCCGCGGTCGGTGCCGCGAGGGCCAGGCGGCGGTGGATGCGGCGGAGCATCGTGCGGGCCATGAAGGGGTGGACGCGGCGGACCACGGCCCAGTAGAGCCGGCCGGTGGTGTTGTGGAGGCGGACGACCGTGCCGAGGGTGACGGTGCCGTCCGCGACGAGGAGCGAGGCGCGGAAGTCGAGGTGCCGGGCGTCCTCGCCGAGCAGCAGCTCCTGGTCCGTCCGGCCGACGACCGGGAAGGCGGCCCCGCGCAGTACGCCCTGCCACGCCTCCGGGGCGTCCGGCAGGCCGGGCAGCAGGTCCATCTGCCAGGCGTCCTCGAAGTCGGTGTGCGGGAAGGCCCGTTGGGCGAGCCGGGCGGCGGCGGGCAGTGCGACGGCCCGCGCGCGGTCCCATGCCAGACCGTGGAGCAGCCGGATCCACGGGGAGCGGCGGGGCGCTGGTATCTGCCGGCCGGCGGCGGCCCGTTCGATGTTGTCGAAGAGCTCCTTGACGACGGTGCGGTGCATCGCGCGAATCGCGAGGAACCACAACCCCCGCCGGACGGGCGGCAGTTGGGCCTCCAGGAGGTGTTGTACGCGGCAGCGGTCGGGGCCTTCGGGGCGGACGGTGACCTCGTGCCGGCCGGTGCCGTCGGTGAAGTCGAAGCGGATGCGGCGGCCGGGCTCGTACGCGCCGACCCGGTAGCGGACGAATCCGTGGCCGCCGTCCGCGCCGACGCCCAGCGGGCGGTCGAAGCGCATGGGCGGCCAGGCCGGTGCCGGGAAGAGCGGGTCGTGGTCGCTGCCGAGCCGGTCGAGCAGGGCGCCGACGGTCTCGGCGGGGGCCTGGACGGTGCGGCTGTGGACGTCGCGGACGGTACGCACGGAGTACCTCCATACGGTGGCGTATGTTTTTCCGTACGGTACCGTATGGACATGCCACGACAGCAGCGGACGAAGGAATCCGGCGGCGTCCCCCGGCAGCGGCTGACCGCGCAGGACTGGGCCGATGCGGCTCTCGCGGCCATCGGCGAGGGCGGTCTCGCGGCGGTGGCCGTGGAGCCGCTGGCCGCCCGGCTCGGCACGACCAAGGGCAGCTTCTACTGGCACTTCACCAACCGGGACGCACTGATCGAGGCCGCCCTGGAACGCTGGGAGCAGCTCGGCACGGAGGCCGTGATCACCGAGGTCGAGGCCGAGCCGGACCCCGGCAAGCGGCTGCGCCGGCTGCTGCTGCACGCCACGCACCGGGCCGCCGAGGACCCCCTGGAGGTCTCCCTGCTCGCGACCGCCGCGCAGCCCCGGGTGGCGGCCGCACTGGCCCGGGTCACCGAACGGCGGATCGGCTACGTCGCCGCGCTCTTCGCGGAGCTGGGCTTCCCCGAGGAGGAGGCGCACCGGCGCGGACTGCTGGCGTACACCGCCTACCTCGGCCACACCCAGCTGGCGCACGCGGTCCCGCGGAGCCTGCCGGACGGGGCCGCGCGCGAGCGCTATCTGGACGGCGTGATCGACATGCTCGTGCGTCCGCTGTGACGACGGACGAGAGGAGGTGCCTGCGACCGAATTCGACCGAACTTGAACCAAGTTGGCCGAACTATGCGTAGACGTGCCATGTGCCCGCGGCATGAGGTGGGGATCAGCGCGGCGAATACGGCGCGCTTGTGCGTTGACATCTCACACACGAGTGGTTCGGGTCCGCTCGAACCCCGCTCGTCACGGGAGGCGTTTCGTGTCCGAAGCCATTTCCTACTTCCAGGACCGCACCTGTCCGTACCATCCACCCAGCGCCTACCGACCGCTCCGGGAGGCCGGCCCGCTGACGCAGGTGACCTTCTACGACGGCCGCAAGGTATGGGCGGTGACCGGCCACGCCGAGGCACGGGCACTGCTGAGCGACCCGCGGCTGTCGTCCGACCGGCAGAACCCGGCCTTCCCGATCCCCGTCGAGCGCTTCGCGGCGATCCGCCGGAGCCGCGCCCCGCTGATCGGGGTGGACGACCCGGAGCACAACACCCAGCGCCGGATGCTGATCCCCAGCTTCAGCGTCAAGCGGACCGCCGCGCTGCGGCCGGAGATCCAACGGATCGTCGACGAACTGATCGACCGGATACTGGCACAGGGCCCGCCCGCCGAGCTGGTCTCCGCGTTCGCGCTGCCGGTCCCCTCGATGGTGATCTGCTCGCTGCTCGGCGTCCCCTACACCGACCACGAGTTCTTCGAGGAGCAGTCCCGCCGCCTCCTGCGCGGCCGCTCGTCCGCGGAGTCGGAGGACGCCCGGACCGAGCTGGAGGAGTACTTCACCGGGCTGATCGCCGACAAGGAGAAGCACCCGGGCGACGGACTGCTCGACGAGCTGATCGAGGACCGGCTGCGGACCGGCGACCTGGAGCACGACGAGCTGGTGGGGCTCGCCATGATCCTGCTGGTGGCCGGCCACGAGACCACCGCCAACATGATCTCGCTCGGCGTCTTCACCCTGCTCGAACACCCGGAACAGCTCGCGCGGTTGAAGGCCGAGGAGGGCCTGATGCCGGCCGCGGTGGAGGAGCTGCTGCGGTTCCTGTCCATCGCCGACGGCATGCTGCGGGTGGCGAAGGGGGACATCGAGGTCGGCGGTCGGCTGATCCGCACCGACGACGGTGTGCTGTTCCCGACGTCCCTGATCAACCGGGACGAGGAGACCTACCCCTCGCCCGACCGGCTGGACTTCGGGCGGTCCGCCCGGCACCACGTCGCGTTCGGCTTCGGCATCCACCAGTGCCTGGGCCAGAACCTCGCCCGGGCGGAGCTGGAGATCGCGCTCCGTTCGCTGTTCACCCGGATCCCGGATCTGCGACTCGCCGTACCGGCTGCCGAGATTCCGTTCAAACCGGGAGACACTCTCCAAGGCATGATCGAACTGCCGCTGGCCTGGTAGCGGCCATGACGGCGGACGAACGAAAGGGGTCCGGCATGCGGATCACCATCGACTCAGACGTCTGTATCGGCGCCGGCCAGTGCGCCCTGACCGCCCCCGCGGTGTTCGACCAGGACGACGAGGGCTTCGGCCTGGTGCGCTCCGGCCTCGAGGACGGCGCCGGCGACCCGCTGGTGCGGGAGGCCGCCCGGGCCTGCCCCGTACAGGCCATCACGATCACGGACGACTGAACCGACACCCTCGCGGAGGGTGCGGCTGACGCGCGCGGCGACCGGACGGCCTCCGGCACCCGCGGCGCGCCCGCACCGTACCGCCCGATTCTTGCTTCCGACGGCATCCACCTCATCCGCTACCGCAACTCCCCTTGGGTGACCGGCAGTTCGAGGACCCCGGTGTCCTCGGGCGCGCTGCTGACCGTCACCGGCTTCACCCCGCGATTGCCCGCATAGGCGGAGTCGCTCGCGGCGAGGGTGAAGCGCAGTCGGTGCCCCGGCTCGTAACGGTGCACGATGCCCGGCAGTTCCACGGTGAACCGCCGGGTCGCATCGGGCACCCGGGCCGGGGCCACCAACCGGTGCACCAACGTCTTCCTGCCGTCCGGCGCCACGTCGTAGAGCTTCGCGAAGAGCACGAGCCTGTCGGCCGCGTCCGCGGAGTTCTGCACCTGCTCGGTCCGGGGCGAGCTCACCTTCAGGGTCACCCGGGGCGCGCCCACCACGTCCACCGGACGGCCCGCGACCGGTGCGGACGTCCAGTCCAGATGCGTGCCGCGGGCGTCGAACGGCGCCGGGTCGGGCAGCCCGAGCATCCCCGCCAGCGAACTCTCCGAATGACTGGTGGCGCTCCGCAGATTGCGGTACGCGCGGCTGCCGCGCACCACCTCGGACCGGTGGTCGACGAGCGTGCCGTCACCGGACAGATACAGCCGCCGGCTGCCGCCCGCCGGGTAGGTGGCGGCGGTGGCGTAGGTGTTCCGGCCGGTCATCCAGTCCCGGTAGTACGCGAAGGCCGGCCCGGTGCCGGTCCGCGTGCGCTGGCGGAGATAGCGGTCGAACCAGGCGAGGATCCGGCGCCCGACGTAGCTGGTGCCCAAGTTGCCCTTGGCCAGGCTGAGTTCGCCCGCGGGCGGGTTCTTGATGCCGTCGCTGTGGCCCCAGTACTGCCAGATCATCTTCGCCGGGGTGCCCTGGGCGGTGAGCGCCCGGTAGGTGGCGGCGGCCTCGTTGAGGTTGAACAGGGTGTCGGCCTGGCCCTGGATCAGCAGCGTGGGTGCCGTGACGGACGTCAGGTACGACACCGGGGAGACGCTGCGCGCATAGCGGAGCATGGCCTCGGTGCGGGCGGCCGGGTACTTCCCGGAGTCCAGCAGCCGCTTGGTCCGGCAGGCCCGCGCGACGAAGTGCAGACAGCCCGCGCCGCCGGTCCGGGACGGGTCGATGTTCGGGTGCAGCAGTCCCTGCGCCTCACCGATCAGGAAGAACCCGTTGGTCCACTGCCACTTGTAGGCGCCGGGCACCGGTCCGCCGACGCCCTGTGTGCGGTCGGCGTTGTTGGGGTCGAGGGAGTAGGACAGGTCGTGCCAGGTGATCAGCGGGACCAGGGCGTCCACGCGGTGGTCGACCGCGGCCGTCGCCAGCTGGATCGCGCCGCCGTACGACCCGCCGATCATGCCGACCCGGGGATCGCCCCGGCCGTCCTTGGCGACGTAGTCGAGGCGGGTGCCGTTGTCGGCGGTCCGCGATCCGGCCAGCAGGTCGACGAGTTGGCTCGCCGCCCGGCCGTCGATCCGGGGGTCGTCCAGCGAGATCGGGCAGCCGGTCCGGCCGAAGCCGAGGCCGGAATAGGCCAGCGCCACATAGCCGCGGGCGGCGAACGCCTTGGCGAGGGCGTCGGTGGAACCGTCCGCCTTGCTGCCGCCGAAGCCGTTGGTGGTCAGCACGGCGGGCGCCGGGTGGGCGGCGGTCACGCCGGACGGGCGGTAGACGTCGGTGTCGAGGGTGCAGCTGCGGTCACCGGCCCGGACGGTGACCTTCAGCGCGGTGACGGTGTACGGACCGGCCGCCGCGGCGGGGCCGGTCAGGGCGAGGGGCGCGGCGAGGGCGGTGCCGGCCAGCAGGGCGAGGGACGTGCGGAGCAGCGGGCGGGAGACGACTCGGGACTCGCTGGGCACCAGGACCTCCCACGGGGACGCGACGTACCAACCAGTCGGTAATGGCGCGTTCATGGTGTGCGGCGAGTAATGGCCTGTCAACGCTTCTGACAGGGTTGTCCGGTAGGGACGTCAGTTCACCACCGTCCGCCGCACGCCGCCGAGTTGGGCGTACGACGGACGTCGGCGCCGGTCAGTCGCGGAGCTCCAGCGGCGGGACGTCGCCGCGCGCGAACCCGAAGGTCCGGGCGTAGAGGGCGAGTTCGGCCTCCAGGGCGCGCACCAGGGTCTCCGCGCGGCGGAAGCCGTGGCCCTCGCCGGGGAAGGCCAGGTAGGCGTGCGGTACGCCGCGGCCGGCCACCGCGGCGAGGAAGCGCTCACACTGCGCCGGCGGGCAGATCACGTCGTCCAGCCCCTGGAGCAGCAGGAACGGCGCGCTGATCCGGTCCGCGCGGTGCAGCGGGGAGCGCTCGTGGTAGCGCTCGGGGACCTCGGCGAGCGGGCCCACCAGCGACTCCAGGTACCGGGACTCGAAGTCATGGGTCCCGCCGTCGGCCCAGCCGGTCAGGTCCAGGACGGGATAGCTGATGCTGCCGCAGGCGTAGAGGTCGGTGGAGGTCAGCGAGGCGGCGGTGGTCCAGCCGCCGGCACTGCCGCCGCGGATGGCGAGCCGGGCGGGATCGGCGGTGCCCTCCTCGGCCAGCGCCCGGGCGACCGCCGCGCAGTCCTCGACGTCCACCACGCCCCACCGGCCGCGCAGCCGCTCGCGGTAGGCGCGGCCGTAGCCGGTCGAGCCGCCGTAGTTGACCTGGGCGACGCCGATTCCCCGTGAGGTGAAGTAGGCGATCTCCAGGTCGAGCACCATCGGCGCGCGACTGGTTGGGCCGCCGTGCGCCCAGATCACGTACGGCGGCAACTCGCCCTCGGGGGCGGTGTGTTCCGGGTGGTGCGGCGGGTGGATGTGGGCGTGCACGTCCCGTCCGTCGGGGCCGGTGAAGGTGCGGTGCCGCGGCCGCGGGTAGCAGGCGGGGTCCACCACGTCGGTGTGCCGGCAGGCGATGGCCCGGGCGCGTCCGGTGCAGGTGTCCAGCTCCACGACCTCGTACGAGCGGTCCGGGCCGGCCGCGATGCCGACGACCCGGCTGCCGTGCGCGGCGAGCGTGGGCGCCCACTCCGTCCAGGGGCCGGCGGCGTCGACGAGGTCGCCGCCGACCGGGTCGAGGATGCCCAGCGTCATGCCGCCGCGGCCGTGCAGCACCGCGAGGGTGCCGTTCTCCAGCGGCAGGAACCAGCGCTCGCCGACGTTCCAGAGCGGGCCGCCGAACTCCTCCTCCCGGCCGGGGCACAGGCGGCGGCGCGCCACCTCCGCGCCGTCCTCGCCGCCGCCGGGCTCGATGCGCGTCAGCTCCCACCAGCCGCCGCTGTCCGAGACGCACAGCAGCGAACCGTCGGCGTCCCATTCGACCTGCGCCACCGACTCGCCGGTCGCGCCGCCGCCCGGTGCGGTCGGACCGAGGTCGCCGGCCAGCGGGCGGATGCCGGTGAACTCGCCCTTGCCGGTGACCTCGGCGAGCATCACCAGCGTGCCGTCCCAGGGCATCTGGGGGTGGTCCCAGGCGAGCCAGGCCGCCCTGCTGCCGTCCGGCGAGATCCGCGGGCCGGTCACGAACCGGTGCCGGTCGTCGCTCAACTCCCGTACGGATTCCCGCTGTCCGGCCGCCGAGCCGTCGAGCGGAACGGCCGCGATCAGCCGTCGCACGTCCGTCGGCCGCTCGCCGGTGAACTCCTCCAGGACGCACCACACCTCGCCCAGCTCCGGGCGCAGCACCGGGTCCACCCAGCGCAGGCCCTCGCCGACACCGGAGAGCGGGGTGAGCGGGCGGGGCTCCCGGCCGCTGTCCGGTTCGTAGGCGTACAGCCGCTGGTCGGCGAAGTGGCAGAAGACGATCAGCGGTCCGCGCTCGGTGACCGTACCGGCCCAGGGCAGGCCGCCGTACTCCAGCACCCGGCTGCGGACGTTCCACGGCGCGGGCAGCACCGACTCCTCGGTGCCGTCCGGCCGCCGGCGCACCAGCGCGCGGCGGCCGCCCTCGGCGGGGCGCGGTGCGGTCCACCACACCTCGTCGCCGACCATGCCGACGAAGGCCGGCCGGCCGTCGTGCGCGGCAACCGTCCGGGCGTCCACCGGGGACGTCCAGGTGCCGTAAGGGGCCGTGGTCACCATGGTGCGGATCCTCTCCTCCACCGGTCGGGCGGGGCGCGGGCCGGTCAGGCCGCGCGCAGGAAGTGGTCGAGGACCCGGACACCGAAGTGCAGTCCCCCGACCGGAACGCGCTCGTCCACGCCGTGGAAGAGCGCCTGGTAGTCGAAGCCCTCGGGGAGCTTCAGCGGCGAGAAACCGTAACCGGTGATGCCCAGCCGGGAGAACTGCTTGGCGTCCGTGCCACCGGACATGCAGTACGGGACGACCCGGCCGTCCGGGTCGAAGCGCTCGATGGCGGCCCGCATCGCGGTGTACGTCGGCGCGTCCACCGGGGCCTGCAGGGCGACCTCGCGGTGGTGGTACTCCCAGTCCACCTCGGGGCCGGTCAGCTCGTCCATGGTGGTGCGGAATTCCGCCTCGCCACCGGGGACGACCCGGCCGTCGATATGGGCCACGGCGGAGCCGGGGATCACATTGACCTTGTAACCGGCGGACAGCATGGTGGGGTTGGCGCTGTTGCGGACGGTCGGTTCGACGAGCTTGGCGGACGGGCCGAGCTTGCCGAGGAGCGCGTCGACATCGCAGTCCGGCGCGTCGACGTCGATGTCCAGGCCGTGCAGGGCGACCAGTTCGCGCAGTGCGGCCCGTACGGTCGGGGTGAGCCGGACCGGCCATTCGTGCTCGCCGATCCGGGCCACCGCGGCGGCCAGCCGGCTGACCGCGTTGTCGTGGTTGACCTTCGAGCCGTGCCCGGCCCGGCCCCGGGCGGTCAGCCTGAGCCAGGCGGTGCCCCGCTCCCCCGCCGCGATGGGGTACAGCTGCATCCCGCCGCCCGCGTGGAAGGTGAACGCCCCGGATTCGCTGATGCCTTCGGTGCAGCCGGCGAACAGCCCGGCGTGCCGGTCGGCGAGGAAGCCCGAGCCGTCCTCGGCGCTGGCCTCCTCGTCGGCGGTGAAGGCCAGCACGATGTCGCGGCGCGGCCGGACGCCGGTGCGCGCCCAGTGCCGAACGGCGGCGAGCACCATCGCGTCCATGTTCTTCATGTCGATGGCGCCGCGGCCCCAGACCACGTCGTCGATGACCTCGCCGGAGAACGGGTGCACGGTCCAGTCGGCGGGTTCGGCGGGGACCACGTCGAGATGGCCGTGGACCAGCAGCGCGTCGGCCGCGGGGTCGGTGCCCTCGATGCGGGCGACGACGTTGGTGCGGCCCCGGGTGCGCTCCAGCATTGTGGGTTCGATGCCGGCGTCGGCCAGTTGCTCGGCGACGTATTCGGCGGCGGGGCGCTCCCGGCACGTGCCGTCGCCGGCGTTGGAGGTGTCGATGCGGATCAGGTCGGAGGTGAACCGCACCACCTCGTCCAGCGCCTGCCGGTCCACCCCGGCGCGGTGGCCCGCGGCGCCCTCTTGTGCGACTTTCTCAGCCATATTCTTCCTCCACGGCGGACGACACGACGGTGGTGACCGCCTTGAAGCACCGGATGGCTTCGTACATGTTCTGACTGGTATAGGCGACCCGGCGCTCCGCGCTGCGCTCCACGCCGGGCACACAGGTCGCGGCACCCACCAGATGCTCCGCGTCGAACTCCAACTCGACGTGGAACGGCCCCCGGCAGGCGGGTTCATGACGGACCGCCAGCGGCACGGCCTTGGCGGCCGCGGCCCGGATGTCGGCGGCCGTACGGGCCGGTGGCCGGCAGACCGCGGCATAGCGCGAGACGTAGTCCTTGACGGCCACGGCGGGCGCCTGCGGGGCGTATCCCCGGGCGTCCTGGCAGGTCCGGTCGTCGCCGGTGACCAGGACGACGGGCACGCCGTACTCGGCGACGACGAGGGAGTTGAGGTAGCCCTCGCTGGCGCGGGTGCCGTCGACCCAGACGCCGGTGAGGGTGTTGGCGAGGTAGGTGTGGGCGAGGACGCCCTCGGTGCCCGCGCCGGTGTGGTAGCCGACGAAGGCGATGCCGTCGACGTCGCCGTGCTGCACGCCCTCGACCATGCTGAGCGACTTGTGCCGGCCGGTGAGCATCTGGGCCCGTTCGTCCAGCTTCTCCAGCAGGAGGTTGCGCATCGACCAGTGGGCCTCGTTGACGAGCACCTCGTCGGCGCCGCCGTCGAAGAATCCGGCGATCGCCGCGTTGACGTCGGAGGTGAACAGGTGGCGGCAGCGTTCCCACTGCGGCTTGCCCGGCAGCACATCGGCCGGCCAGGTCACACCGGTGGCGCCCTCCATGTCGGCGGAGATCAGGATCTTCACGGTCACCAGTCCTATCGCAGGCAGCGGGCGGTATGCAGGATTTTGGACATCACTCGTTCACAACGGTTTCGAGGCCTCGAACGCGCCCGGTGGCGCATGACGCCTCGTCCGGCACCCTCCTGGACCGCCGAGTTGGCCGCAACACCCTCTTGCTGCGGGAGAAAGCGCGAGTGACGCGGGGACGCTCGTGTGGCACCGTATTCCACACAGTTTCTGTCGCAAAGCGGAAGGGCATCCGCCAGAATTCCGATGGAGTTCCGACGGACTTCTGTCAGCCGCCGACACCCCCTGCCCGGTGGGATAGAACGTCCCGAACCGGCCTCCCACATGAGGAGACAGAGGCAGAATCATGAGCACAGCACCCAATACCACCCCGTTAGCGCAGCTCGGCGACCCGCAGGCCTACGAGGGCGACGAGCAGCTGGCCACCCTCGCCGAACTGGCCATCCGATCCCTTTGCGAGCGCAATCCAGGCTTCGAGGAATTCCTGGAGCGGAACGACCGGGCGCAGGTCACCCGGCTGATCGCGGACGTCCTGCGGGCCGCCCGGCCGCTGCCGGCCACCGTGCGGGCGGTCCGGCTGGCGACCGGCACCGACCTGCACCTCGTCGCCGCGGCGCTCGGCGACTGTCTGGTCAGCCTTCCGGACGAGGAGCCGGGCCTGCTCATCCCCGGCGCGCTCGCCGAGGGCGAGGAGGGACGGGCCCGGCTGAAGGGCGTCCTGCGCCACCGCGCCGCCGCGGTCGGCCATGCGGTGCCGCCGCAGGACGCCGCCGCCTCGGTGCGCGCCGCCTCCCGCCTGCTGGAGCTGGCCGCCCGGTGCGACGGCCCCGCCGCGGGCGTGGCGTTCGTCGACGACCACCTCTCCAGCCTGCTGCTCCTCCAGGACGAATCGCTCACCCGCACCCTCATCGCCCGCCGGCTCAGGCCGCTCGTGGGCCTGTCACCGGAGCGGTGCGCGCGCCTGGAGGCGACGCTGCTGGCCTGGCTGGGCGGGATGGGCGCGCCGGAGGTGGCCAAGGCCCTCAGCATCCATCCGCAGACCGTGCGGTACCGGATGCGCCAGCTGGAGAAGCTCTTCGGCGCCCGGCTGCGCGACCCGCGGGCCCGCTTCGAGATCGAGCTGGCCCTGCGCGGCCGCCGGCTGATGGCGGGCACCCACCGGCGGCGGGCCGCCGCGTCCCGCCGCCCACACCCCAGCCGGCTCCGGCGACCGGTACCGCGGCCCTAGGGGGGCTCCGTAGGAGCACTCCTGTAGGGGCACTCCCGCAGGGGCACCCCCGTAGGGGCATTCCGTAAGGGCATTCCGTAGGGGCACTCCGCTGAGGCTTCTTCCTGCTGGGCGCAGTGCCTGGACGCCCCGCTCGTCGCACGCCTCCCCTCGTCCAGTCCGCCCCGTCCGTCCCTATTTGGCGAATCTCACACCCGAGTCACGCTCTTCACATTTGGACATATCACCCCAAACCGTCGGGGTGCCCTCTGACCTGCCCCGTATCGTCACCGTGACCCATGAAGGGCACGCAGGCCGCCGCGCGCGGCCGCGCCGGCCCGACGCCCCCCGGTCACCCGAGACCGACCGCCACCGGCGGGGCCCCGATACAGCGGGACAGGAACCACCCCATGCACGGATCACGCCCCCACGCACGACGCCTCGCCACCGGCACGCGCCGCGGGCTGGCCGCGCTCGTGGCCGCCGGATCACTGCTCACGGTGCTCACCTCGGCGACCCCGGCCGCGGCCGGCACCGCCAGCACCCCGGTGGCCGGCGCCAAGGTCGTCTGCACCTCCAAGAAGCCGGGCCTGGCCCCGGCCCTCTCCCACGACATCGCCGCCGCCCTGCACGGCCGGCAGAGCGCCTCGGCGCTGGCCGTCTACGACCGCCGCACCGGCACCCGCTGCACCTTGAAGGCCGGCACCCACTTCGACTCGGCGAGTGTGGTGAAGGTCACCGTCCTCGGGGCTCTGCTCCGGCAGGCCGAGGAGGCACACCGGAAGCTGACCCCGCACGAGGTCAAGCTGACCACCGCCATGATCACCAAGTCGGACAACAAGGCGACCAACGCCCTGTGGCGCCAGATCGGCCCGGCCGGCGTCCAGCGCTTCCTGGACCTGGCCGGGATGCGGGACACCGTGCCGGGCCATGGCGCGACCTGGGGCCTCACCCAGGTCACCGCCGCCGACCAGCTCACCCTGATGCAGCTGCTCACCACGGACGGGGCGGTGCTCGGCCCGGCCTCCCGCGGCTACGCACTCGACCTGATGCACCGGGTCGCACCCGACCAGCGCTGGGGCGTACCGGCCGGCGCCCCGGCCACCGCGACCGTCCACGTCAAGAACGGCTGGCTGCCGCGGGACACCGGCGGCTGGCGGATCAACAGCGTCGGCACGTTCACCGGCCACGGCCACGACTACGGCATGGCCGTCCTCTCCACCGGCAACGCGACCATGGACTACGGAGTCCACACGGTCGAGGGCGCCGCCCGCGTCATCCACCGCGACCTGCAGCGCTGAGCCGCCACCGGCGCGTACTACGGCGTCTGCCCATGCGTCTGCCCATGCGTCCACCCCTGTGAGTGCCTAGGCGAGGTCGACGGGCGAGCCTTCCCGGCGGCTGATCTCCAGCACCGGACAGCCCAGCTCCAGGACCTGCGCGACGATCCGGGCGCTCAGGCCGGGACTCAGGTCCGGCAGGAACTCACGGAGCCGGCCGGCCAGTTCGTCGGCGCCGGGGGCTTCGGTGCCGCAGGCTTCGGTGCCGCAGGCTTCGGTGGTGCCGGGGGCTTCAGTGGTGTCGGAGGCCTCGGTGGTGTCGGAGGCCTCGGCGTCAGGGAGGTCGGCATCGGCGAAGTCGACGTCGGTCTGCCGGGCGAAGCGGGGCACCCAGGGTTCACCTGCGGAGCCCGGCCCGTACGGACCGTCGGGCAACAGGGCGGCATCCGCGGCGAGGACGAGAGTGCCACCAGGGCCGGGAGCGGAGTCAGGGCCGGAGCCAGGACCGGAGTCGGGGGCGGAGCCGGGACCGGAGTCCGAGCCGGGACCAGAGCCGGGCTCGGATTCAGGACCCGAGCCGGGACCGGAGTCGGGACCGCTCTCGGCGAGCGGATACGCCCACCACAGCAGGTCCACGGGTCTCGCCCCGCCGGTCGCCATCCGGGCCCGGCCCGTGATGGGGTAGGACGTCCGACCTCCCCACGAGGCGTGCAGGCCGTCCCGCCCGTCGCACCCCTCCGCACCGCTGTCGCCGAGCGCGCCGGTCACCGGCATCAGGTCGAGCGCGGGGGCGCCCACCGCCTCCGCAGGGCCGGGCCCGAAGAGCCGGTGGGCACCGCTGCTCCAGTGGGAGATCCGGCCGTCCGCGGCCACCACCACGACCGCAAGCGGAATCCGTTCCGGCAGCGCGTGGGGTGGCTCGGCCACCCGGGCTGCCGTACCGGACCTGCCGCTGCCGTCCGACGGGCCAGGCTCCATGGGCGGTTGCTCCTTCGTACCACGATCGTGCACCACCGCCACCACGGTACGGCCGCGGGATGATGCGGTGGGCAGCATTGGCGAAGAGGCCGAACGGGTGGTATAGCCGCACAACGGGCGCTCGGACACCGGTCCTTGACGCCGGTGCTTGACACCGGCCGGCCCTTGACCGCGTGGTCAGTCCTCGTGGCCGAGCTGGAGGTCGCGTTCGGTACGGCCGCCGCCGGCCACCTGGAGGACGGTGGCAACCGGCGGGTATCCGGCGGCGACCACGGTGTACTCGCCGGCCGCGAGGTCCACGAAGCGGAACAGCCCGTCGGGCCCGGTGACGGCGGTGTCGACGACATTGCCCGCGACGTCCAGCAGGGTGACCCGGGCGTCCTCGACCGGCCGTCCGCCACCGGCCCGTACGGTCCCGCGCAGCACCGCACCGCCGGCGAGTTCGATGTCCTGGCGGGTCTCGCGCGACGCCTGGACGGTGACCGGCAGCGCGGCCGGCCGGTACGCCGGCGCGCTGGAGGCGAGGGTGTACTCGCCGGCCACCAACTCCCCGATGACGTAAGCGCCTTCACGTCCGCTGCGGGTGGTCGCGACGACCTCGCCGCGCACGTCGGTGAGGGTGACCATGGCGTCGCGTACGGGGGTGCCGTCGGCGGTGGTGACGGTGCCGGCCAGCCGTCCGGCACCACCGAGGACCACGTCCAGCTCGACCGGCCGTTCGCCGACGGTCACGGTCACGGCCTGCGGCTGGTGGCCGCCGGCGGCCGCGATCAGCACGTAGGAGCCGGCGCCGGGGGTGCTCAGCGCGTACCGCCCGTCCTCGCCGGAGGCGCCGCGGCCGATCTGCCGCCCGGTGATGTCGATGAGGGTGAGTGCGGCGCGCGGCACGATCGAGCCGTCGTGGTGCCGTACCGCCCCGCACACCGGGATGCCGGGGTGCCCGCCCCCGGAGAAACCGTGGCCACGCCGGTAACCGGGCATCGGGACAGTCGGGTTGAGGGCTTCCGGGTCGACGGCGGAACGGGCCTGCGGCACCGCGGCCGGTCCGGCCGCTCCGGTCGGCTCGGCAGGTCCGGAAGATCCGGCGGGTCCCGCCGGTTCGGTCGGCTCGCCGTACGCGGTGGGCCGGTCCGGGGTCGGGGAGGTCTGCGGGGCGTGAGAGGCGTGGGACACCAGTGGTTTCTCTTTCAGGAAGAAGGCGAGCAGAAAGCCCAGGGCGAGCACCGGCACGAGGAAGAAGAAGACCCTCGGCATGGTGTGGAGGAAAGCGGCGACGTGGCCGCCGCGCAGGGAGGCGGGCAGCACGCGGACCAGCTGCGGGGTGATCGCCTCCGGGGCGGAAGGCCGTCCCGGCAGTCGGTCTCCTAACTGGCGGGCCAGCCGGTCGGCGAAGAGGGCACCGCAGAGGGCCACGCCGACGCTGCCGCCGAGCTGCCGGAGGGGGTGGGTGACGCGGGGCGCGGTGGAGAGGTCACGGGCGCGTACGGAGTTCCGTACCGCGAGCAGCAGCACCGGCAGCACGAGGCCGATGCCCAGGCCCAGGAGGCCCGTCCAGAGGCTGTAGCTCTCCCGGGTGGTGCCCGGCACCGTCCGCGACAGCAGCCACATCCCCCCGGCGGCCACCGCACAGCCCAGGACGGGGAAAACCCGGTAGTGGCCGGTGCGGCCGATGAGCCGGCCGGAGACGGCGAAGGCGAGCGCGACGCCGCCCGTCAGCGGCAGCATCAGCAGTCCGGACGCGGTGGCCGAGGCGCCGTCGACCCTCTGCAGGAAGGTCGGCAGATAGCTGGCGGCGCCGAAGAGGGCGATGCCGACGACGGCCCCGACCAGGCCGGTGAGGCTGAAGATCGCCTCGCGGAACAGCCGCAGCGGGACGAGCGGTGCGGCGGCGAAGTGCTCGACGGCGAGGAAGAGCAACCCGCTGCCGAGTGCCCCGGCGCCCAGAGCAAGGATGACCCGCGAGTTCCAGGCGTATTCCGTACCGCCCCAACTGGTCAGCAGAACCAGGCAGCTGGAGAACGCGACGAGCAGCAGGGCGCCGGCGTGGTCGAGCCTGGGCCGGGCGGGCGGCCGGGGCAGCTTCAGTGCGAAGGCGAGGATGAGCAGGATCAGCGCACCGAGAGGGACGTTGAGGGAGAAGCACCAGCGCCAGGAGGCGTGATCGGTGCAGAAGCCGCCGATCAGCGGTCCGGCCGCGGAGGCGAGTCCGTAGGCGGCGCCGATCAGTCCCGTCGAGCGGCCGCGGCCCCGGGGTGGTAGGACGTCGGTGATGACGGCCTGGACGCCGATCATCACACCGCCGCCGCCGAAACCCTGGAGGGCCCGGAAGGCGACCAGTTCGTCCATGGTGTGCGACCAGCCGGCCAGTGCCGAGCCCGCGGTGAAGACCAGGACCGCGAAGAGAATGACCGGTTTGCGGCCGAAGAGGTCGCCGAGTGTGCCGTACACGGGCAGGCCGATGGCGGAGGCGAGGAGGTAGGACGTCACTACCCAGGACATCGCGCCCAGCCCGTGCAACTCGCCGGCGATCCTCGGGAGTGCGGTGGCGACGACGGTCTGGTCGAGGGCCGCAAGGAACAGGGCCAGCAGCAGTCCGGCCAAGACCAGACGGACCCGGCGGGGACCGAACGGCACCGGTGCGGTCCCATACGGTACGCCGGGCCGGTCCCCGCCGGCCGGGGCGGTGGCCGCGCCGGGTGCCGGTGGGCCGGTACGCCCGGCCGGGTCGCTCAGGGTGGTCCCGCCCACGTGCTGCTCCCCTCGTCACGCCTGTTGTCGCCCAATTTCTCGCATTGGGCGACAACAGCGTTCAAGCGCGACGAAAGGGGTCGAGCGGGGCCCGAACGGACGCCAAGTACCTTGCCGATCAGGCTCCTTGGGCCCCCATCAGGGCTTTCCGCACGGAACCGGTCCGGCGGACCGGACACCTCCGCACGGCGGAAACCACCCGAACCGGTGAGCGTGACGGAACGCACTCAGGGTGACGCATGTGACGCCCACACTCAGCGCGTGAAGCACATGGAACGCACGGAGCACATGGAACACCTGAAGCACCTGAAGCACCTGAAGCACCTGAAGCACGGGGAACACATGCCGTGCATGCCGTGCATGCCGTGCATGACCTTCGCGACGCGCATGACGCGGCATAAAGCGCACAACGCAGAAGGCATGCACGACTCAGAATGCATGCACGATGCACAAGGCGTGCTGGCGCACAGGGACGTACGAGGGGACGCAAGGGGACGTCCGCAGGGGGATGTCCACAGGGGACGTCCTACGTCCGACGTACGGTCACTTCTCCATGCGCGCCGCGAGGTTGGCGAGGATGGCGTCGTAGATCCGGCCGAGGCCCTTGGGGGCGAAGGTCCGCTCGAAGAAGCCGCCGATACCGCTCGCGCCCTGCCAGGTGGTCGTGACGACGACCCTGGTGCGCTTCTCGCCGGCCGGCGTGACGACCCAGGTGGTGACCATGGAGGAGTTGCGGTCCTTCTCGACGAGCTGGCCGTCGGTGGGCTCGTCGATCTCCAGCAGGCAGTCGCGCACCCGCTTGCTCGTGGCCTGGAGCTTCCAGTGGACGAGGGTGCCCTTGCCGTCGCCGCCCTCGCGGACCTCGTACTCCGTGAAGTGCTCGGGCAGCAGCTGCTGGCGCGTGCCGCTGTAGTCGGCGAGCGCGTCGAACACGTCCTCCGGGTCCGCCGCGATCTCGCGCTGCGTGATGGCCTCGACCTGACCCATGTGTGTCTTCCTCCAGTAGTCGGCTGCCGGTCCTGCGATGCGCCGCAAAGCCAACCACCACTGGGGGGCGCGCCCAAAATCCGCCCGGGCCCGCCGCGACAGACAAGAAGGGAACACGTGTTCTATTATGGTCCCGGGGGCTCGACGGCATGCAGCATGCAGAAGGAGGCCCGATGCGCTGGGACAACCTGGGCGACGGCCCGGCCGCACTGTTCGGTGCGGACGTGGTCAGCCGGACGTTCGACACCCCCGAATTCCGCGGGATCACGTTCCACGAGGTGCGCGCCCGTTCCCTCGTCAACCGCGTCCCGGGCGCCTCCCGGATGCCGTTCGAATGGACGGTCAACCCCTACCGAGGTTGCAGCCACGCCTGCGTCTACTGCTTCGCCCGCAAGACCCACAGCTATCTGGACCTGGACACCGGCCTCGGCTTCGACACCCAGATCGTGGTGAAGGTCAACGCCCCGGAACTACTGCGCCGCGAACTGGCCGGGCGCCGCTGGCGCGGGGACCACATCGCGATGGGCACCAACGTCGACTGCTACCAGCGCGCGGAGGGCCGCTACCGCCTCATGCCCGGCATCCTCACGGCCCTGCGTGATCACGCCAACCCGTTCTCGATCCTCACCAAGGGCACGCTCATCCTGCGCGACCTGGAACTGCTGCGGCAGGCCGCCGAGATCACCGACGTCGGCATCTCGGTCTCCGTCGGCTTCCTGGACCACGAGCTGTGGCGCACGGTCGAGCCCGGTACGCCCGCCCCCGAACGCCGGCTGGACGTGGTGCGCACCCTCACCGCGCACGGCATTCCGTGCGGCGTGCTCATGGCACCGGTCATCCCGTTCCTCGGCGACGCGCCGGAGCAACTGCGCGCCACGGTCCGCGCCATCGCGGAGGCCGGCGCGGGCTCCGTCACACCGCTGGTGCTGCACCTGCGCCCCGGCGCCCGCGAGTGGTTCCTGTCCTGGCTGGGCCACCACCACCCGCATCTCGTACGGCGCTACGCGACGATGTACGCGGACGGCGCCTACGCCCCCACGTGGTACCAGCGCCGTATCACCCGCCAGGTCCACGAACTCGCCGCCGAATACGGCATCGGCCCCGCCCGCTCGGGCGAGGCCCGCCGCATCCGTCCCCCGTCCGGCGACCCCGCCGAGAACCCCACCCCCACAGCCGACCCCACCGCCACGCCTACGCATATGCCTTCGCCTACGCCAATGCCTACGCCTGCTGCCACGCCCACACCCCCGCCCCCGGGGCCGACCCAGCTGACCCTCATCTGAACCAGCGGGCTCTGAACCAACGGCACCTGAAGCAACGGCAACCGAAGCAACGACATCTGGACCAACGACTTCTGGACCAACGGCTGGCGGCCTCCCGTGCGCCGAACCAGCCGCCGGTGTGCCGCCTCCCGTGGGTCGGGGCGAACCAGTCGGTCTGCGGCCTCCCGCGGGTCGGGTCGGACCAGTCGGTCTGCGGCCTCCCGTGGGTCGGTCGGACCAGTCGGTGTGCCGCCTCCCGCGGGTCGGGTCGGGTCAGTCGGTCTGCCGTTCTTCGTGCACCGGCCGGACGGCCACTCACGCCGGGGTGGCCGGGACGGCCTCCAGGGCCCGCGCCAGGCGGTTGCGGGCCTCGGTCTGGGCGGCGATCCGCTCGTCGATGACGGCGAGCCGCTCACGGGCGATCCGCAGCCCCTCGGCGGACGGAGGGGCGGTGGCCATATCGCCGTCCAGGCAGGAGGTGAAGCAGCGGACGTCGGCGAGGGTGAGCCCGGCCGCGAGCAAGTGGCGGATATTGCGCACCCGTACGACCGCGCGGGCGTCATAGACCCGATAGCTGTTCGCCTCCCGGACGGAGCTGATCAATCCCTCCCGCTCGTAGTTCCGCAACGCCCGCGGCGTCGCCCCCGTCACCTCAGCCAACTCCCCGATCCGCACGCGCTGTTCCCTCCCTCTACTACCGCCCCGCGCCCGGCCCCGCGTGCGATTCCCGCCCCGACACTTGACACCGGAACTCCCGCCGTCGGCACTGCTGGCGGCTCCATCCTCGGTGCTTACGGAGGCTCCGCCAATGGTGCTGGTGGCCCCGCCCTCGTTGGTGCTGGTGGAGGCTCCACCCTGGTGCCGGTGGCAACTCCCTCAGTGAGGCTCGCGGGTTCCGCCGTCGGCGTTGGTGCCGCTCTGGCGACTCGCATGCTGGTGCTGCTCTGGCGACTCGCATGCTGGTGCTGGTCTGGCGACTCGCATTTTGCCGCGCACCTCTTTTTTCCCCGCCGCCCACCCCCCTTCGGGGGGTGGGCGGGTGTAGTGACGAGGTTCGGGGCTGCGTGGGCGGGTGACGAGGCTCGAGGCCTCGCGGAACGGGTGACGAGGCTCAGGCTACGTGGGGCGGACGAACGAGGCTCGGGGCTACGGGACGCATGCGACGAGGTTTGGTCTTCGGGGCGGGTGTGGGGGTGACGCGAGGAAGGGCGGGAGTGATGGCTTCGAGGGAACGCCCCAGCCCGGCCGACGTCTTCAGGGACGGGGTCGAAGCGGGCGCCCTTCGCCGGTGAGGTGAACGAAGGAGGCCCAGCCAGGTACAGAAGCACAGGCAGGTGGGCGCAGCCAGAAACACAGGCACGGGCAGGCACCATCAGGTACAGGGCCCGGGCCCTCGCAACCAGGGACTGAGAGGGGCCGGGCACGCGCAGCCAGCGGCAGAGGCACGGCCAGACGCAATCACGCGTAGCCAGACGCCCTCAGGCCCCATCAGGCGCAGTGGCGGCAGCCGGGCCCCGGGAGACAGCAGCCGGCCCCGTAAAGACAGCGACTGGGCCCGCAGAAGGGGCGACAGCCCGACCCCAGGAGGCGGGGCCCGACGCCAGGAGGTAGGGGCCGGGCCCGTAGAGGCGGGGTCCAGCGCAAGGAGGGGACAAGGTGGGAGGTCAGCCGATCACTGCTCCGCCGTCGACCGGGAGGATCACGCCCGTGACGAAGGAGGCGGACGGGGCGGCCAGGTGGGTGATGGCCCAGGCCACCTCCTCGGGGCGGCCGATCCGGCCCATCGGGGTGTGGGCGATCTGCCACGCACGGTGCGCCGCCCGCTGCTCCTCGGACAGGCCCTGGTGGAGCGCGATCGGCGTCTCGATCGCGCCGGGGGCGACCGCCACCACCCGCACCCCGCGTGGTGCGAGCTCCACCGCCCAGCTGCGGGTGAGCAGTTCGAGCCCCGTCTTGGTCGCGGCGTAGACCGCGTTGCCGGGCCAGCCGCGCTGGCCGACCGACGTGCTGATGTTGACCACCACCCCACCGGTCCGCTCCAGATGGGGCACCGCTTCCTGTGTCAGCAGTACGGGCGCGATGAGGTTCGTCGCCAGCTGTGGGCCCATCCGCTCCTTGGTGAAGCTGCCGAGCGCCCCGCTGCCCACTATGGCGGCGTTGTTGACCAGTACGTCCAGCCGGCCGTACGTCTCGACCGCATGGCGGACGATGGCCGCGGGGGCGTCGTCCGCGGTGATGTCGGCGACGTACGGGACGATCTCCCCGTCCGCGTCCCCGTGCCCGTCCCTGTCCCCATGCCCGTCGCCGTGCCCCTCGGCGCCCGCCGCCGTCTCCGCCAGCGGCTCGGCCCGGCGCCCCACCGCCAGCACCCGCGCCCCCTCCGCCGCGAAGGCCCGGGCGGCGGCCCGCCCGATCCCCGTACCGGCGCCGGTGATGACCACCACCCTGGGGGGTGGGGTGTCCGCGCGGTGCGGGTCGGTTCCGGAGGTGTTCGTCCCGGGCTGCTGCGCCTTCGGGGTATGCCCGGTGCCGGTGACGTCTGCGGTTCGCCTGGTGTCTGTGGTGTGCCTGGCGTTTGTGGCCTCTGTGGCGTGGCTAGTGTGCGTGGCTTCTGTGGCGTGGCTGGTGTGCGTGGTGTCTGTGGTGTGGGTGCTGTGTGCCATGCGGGGAGTCTTGAACCCTGACCCCAGGGGCAAGGTCAAGCGCACGGCGGCAGAAGCGCCCTTGACCGGGCCCCTACCCTCTCCGTCATGGACACGGTTAGGGGTAGGGACAGGGGCAGGAGGCCTGGCGGAACGCTGCGGATACGGGAGATGGGCGAGGCCGATATCGAGGCGGTCTCGGCGGTCCGGGTGCGCGGCTGGCAGACGGCGTACCGCGGGCTGATGCCGCAGGCCCATCTGGACGGGATGAGCGTGGCGGCGGACGCCGAGCGGCGGCGGACGTGGTTCGGGCGGCGGTCGCCGGAGGTGGTCGACCTGGTCGCGGAGTCGGCCGGCGAGGTGGTCGGCTGGGCCTCGGTCGGCCCGGCCCGGGATCCCGATGTGGCCCCGGGCGCCGAGGAGTTGCCCGCCCCGCGCCCGACCGCGGGCGAGCTGTTCGCGCTGTACGTCGCGCCCGAGCGGATCGGCACCGGCGTCGGGCGGGCCCTGATGGACGCGGTCACGGACCTGGCACGGCAGAGCGGATACCGGGCGCTGTATTTGTGGGTGGTACGCGGCAACACCCGTGCCGAGCGGTTCTACGAGCGCGCCGGATTCGTACCGGACGGGGCGGAGGAGACGTACAAGGTGGGCGGCAGCAACGTTCCCGAGCTGCGCTACTGGCGTCCGCTGTACCCGTGTCCGGATTCCCCGGAGTCCCCGCCTCCCCAGGATCCGACGTGGGACGTCCCATGTACGCGGGGCGCCCGATGACTTCTCGCCGACCCCTTCCTCCGACCCCTTCCTCCACCTGATCGCTCACCACCTGATCGCTCACCACCTGACCGCTCATCCGCCTGGTCGCTCACCACCTGATCCCTCATCCACCGACCGCTCACCCACCTGATCGCTCGTCCGCCCGATTCCCGTCCGCCTGCCCCCTGCATCCGACACCTGCTACAGGCACCCACTACAGGCGCCCGCTTCCGACACCCGCTCCAGGCACCCGCCTCACGCACCCGGCTCTTCCTTCACCTCGGCCCCAGCCCTGGCCCCGTCTCCATCTCCGCCCCCGGCGCCCCGCCCCTCCTCCCCCGGCAGCTCATGGACGCCCAGGCGGGCCAGTGAGGCCGCTGCGGCGGCGGCCAGGCGGGGGTGGGCGGTGGCGGCGGTGAGGGCGGGTACGGCGCGGCGGTCGCCGAGGGCGCCCAGGCCCTCGACGCAGGCGAGCGCCACCCGCCAGTACGGGTTGTGCGGGGTCAGCAGTCGCTCCAGGGTCGCGATCAGCGCAGGTACGGACTGCGGTGCGCGCAGCTCGGCGAGGAGCCGGACCGGGTGCAGGGCGTACGCGGTGCGCAGCGGGTTCGTGGCGAGGGCGGCCGCGGCGCGGGCGGTGCGCGGGTCGCCGAGCCGGCTCAGGGCGTGTGCCGCGGTGGCGCAGCGCACCGGATCGCGGTAGTTCAGCAGCAGGACGAGCGTCTCGAAGGCGCGTTTGTCGCCGGCGCAGCCGAGGATGAAGGCGGCGATCTCCCGGGCCCACAGGGGGCGTTCGACGGCGACCAGCATCCGGGCGAGTTCTTCCCGTCCGGCGGGGGTGTTCTTGCGGGCGAGCCCCAGCAGGCGTTCGTAGGCGACCAGATCCTGTGGGGAGCGGAGTTCGGCCCGCACCCGGTCCGTCAACTCGTGGAATTCGTCTTCCATTTGCCGCTTCCCTCCCGCCGGGGCGCCCCGGTTGCCGAGACGTGGCCTGCACCACAGACTAATGACCCGCATTACCCCTGGCGCTGCGGTTACCCACGGGTTAACCTGCTGGAACGAGCAGCACCCCTGCTCGGGCGGCCTGGTGACGCAGCCGCCACAGAGTGAAGTCGGTTCGGCACCGCAACAGCACGACATCAGTACGGAGTACGGCACGGCCCCGGGACAGGGCCTCCGCCGCAGCTCCCGCACCGCCGGCGCTGCCAGCAGCGCTGCGGCCCTCCGCGGCCCCGCCGCGCCCAGGGTCGTCGCGTATCCGCTGCCCCCTCGTCCGCGCGGCCACCCCTCAGTCGTCACTTCTCCCCTGCTCTTCAGGGGAACACCCTCAGGAGTTCGCGATGGGCCCTTCGTCCACCCCTGATCTCGCCCCCGACGTTTCCCCACTGTCCCTCTCCACCGTGGCCGTCGTCGGCCTGGGCACCATGGGCACCGGCATCGCCGAGGTCCTCGCCCGGGCCGGCCGCGAGGTCATCGGCATCGACACCGACGAGGCCGCGGCCCGGCATGCCGTCGCCGCGCTGGAGGCCGCCACGGCCCGCGCGGTGCGCCGCGAGCGGATCACCGAGCGCGAGCGGCAGGACGTCCTGGCCCGCTTCCGCACCTTCACCGATCTGCAGGCCGCCGCGGACGCCGATCTCGTCATCGAGGTGGTTCCCGAGGACTACGAACTCAAGCGGCAGGTGTTCACCGAACTCGACGCCGTGGTGCGGCCGGACGCCATCCTGGCCACCGGCACCAACGCCCTGTCGGTGACCCGGCTCGCCGCCGATTCGCAGCGTCCCGAGCGGGTGCTCGGGCTGCACTTCTTCAACCCCGCACCGGCCATGAAGCTGGTCGAGGTGGTCTCCTCCGTCCTCACCGCGCCGACCGCGGTCGCCGCGGTCACCGAGCTCGCCCGCGACCTGGGCAAGGACCCGATCGCGGTGGGTGACCGGCCCGGTTTCGTCGCCGACGGCCTGCTGTTCGGCTATCTGAACCAGGCCGCCGCGATGTACGAGTCGCGGTACGCCACCCGTGAGGACATCGACGCCGCGATGCGGCTCGGCTGCGGCCTTCCCATGGGCCCGCTGGCGCTGCTGGACCTGATCGGCGTGGACACCGCCCGGACCGTCCTGGAGGCGATGTACGCCGAGTCCCAGGACCGGCTGCACGCCCCGGCGCCGATCCTGGGCCAGCTGGCCGAGGCGGGGCTGACCGGCCGCAAGGCGGGCCGCGGCTTCTACACCTACGAGGAGCCGGGCTCGGCCACGGTCGTGCCGGACGCGGAGAGCCCGGCGGCCACCGGTGAGGCCGCGGCCGGGCGTACGGTCACCCGGGTCGGCGTGGCCGGTTCCGGGACGATGGCCAGCGGGATCGCCGAGGTCTTCGCCAAGGCGGGGTACCAGGTCGTGCTGGCCGCCCGCAGCGCGGAGAAGGCGGAGAAGGCGAAGGCCCGGATCGCCAAGTCGCTGGGCCGGTCCGTGGACAAGGGCCGGCTGACCGCCGAGGCCCGGGACGCGGCGCTGGCGGCGATCACCCCGGCCGGGACGCTGGACGCGTTCGCGGACGTGGACCTGGCCGTCGAGGCGGTGGCCGAGGACCTCGCCGTCAAGCAGGAGCTGTTCCAGACCCTGGACAAGGTCTGCAAGCCGGGCGCGGTCCTGGCCACCACGACCTCGTCGCTGCCGGTCGTGGCCTGCGCCCGGGCCACCTCGCGCCCGCAGGACGTCATCGGGATGCACTTCTTCAACCCCGCGCCGGCGATGAAGCTGGTCGAGGTGGTGCGGACGGTCCTGACCTCCGACGAGGTGCACGCGACCGTGCGGGCGGTGTGCGCCAAGGTCCGCAAGCACCCGGTGGACTGCGGTGACCGGGCCGGCTTCATCGTGAACGCGCTGCTGTTCCCGTACCTGAACAACGCGATCAAGATGGTCCAGGAGCACTACGCGTCGCTGGACGACATCGACGCGGCGATGAAGCTGGGCGGCGGCTACCCGATGGGCCCGTTCGAGCTCCTCGACGTGGTCGGCCTGGACGTCTCGCTGGCCATCGAGAAGGTCCTGCACGCCGAATTCCGCGACCCGGGGCTGGCCCCGGCGCCGCTGCTGGAGCACCTCGTCGCGGCCGGGTGCCTCGGACGCAAGACGGGCCGCGGCTTCCGTGAGTACGCCCGGCGCTGAGCCGTGGGGGCGCCCCCGCCCGGACGGGGCCGGTTGGGGTGGACTGCTGGAGCCGGACGGCGGTCCACCCCCGCTCACGAGGGCGGAGGTGGGACCTCATGCCGCAGGCCGGGTAAATATGCAGTACCGTCCCCACATGTCCCAGCCCGCTCGTACGCAGCCCTCCGACGCCCCCGAAAGCAGCAGCCCCGGCACCCGCCGCGCGGCCGCGCAACGGCTCAAGATGCGCCGCGAATTGTCGGCGGCGGCCATGGAGTTGTTCGCGACCAAGGGCTACGAGGCGACGACGGTCGATGAGATCGCGGCGGCCGCGGGCGTCGCCCGGCGTACGTTCTTCCGCCACTTCCGCTCCAAGGAAGAGGCGATCTTCCCCGACCACGACGACACCCTGGTACGGGCCGAGGCGGTCCTGGACGCCGCTCCGCCGCACGAGAACCCGCTCGACACGGTCTGCCGCGGCATCAAGGAGGTCATGCGGATGTACGCGGCCTCGCCGGCCGTGTCGGTGGCCCGCTACCGCCTGACCCGCGAGGTCCCCACCCTCCGCGAGGCCGAGATCGCCTCGGTGGCCCGTTACGAGCGGCTGTTCACCCGCTATCTGCTGGGCCATTTCGACGAGGGCGCGCACCGCGAGGGCGATGACGACCCGCTGCTGGCGGAGGTCGCCGCGTCCGCGGTGGTCACCGCGCACAACCACGTCCTGCGCCGCTGGCTGCGGGCCGGCGCGGAGGGCGATGTGGAGGCCCAGCTGGACCACGCCTTCGAGATCGTCCGGGAGACCTTCGGCGCCGGGATCGGCGCGGGCCGCGGCACCACGGGCGAGCAGCCCTCGGCGTCCGTCTCCCGGGAGGGCGAGGTGCTGGTCGCGGTGGCCCGTACGGACGCCCCGCTGGAGGAGGTCATGCGGACGATCCGCAAGGCGATCAAGGACCGGAAATGATCCCGTAACGGCCTGACGGGCCCGGCTCGCTCGTGCTATCCACTACGGCGTGGCGGACGCGAGCGAGGCGGGGCCGGCTCCGGCCACCCACAACACCATCAGTGGCGGGCAGGCCCGCGACGTCATCCAAGGTGGCGTGGTCCAGATCTACCCGGCGCCCGCCCCGGTCCGCTCCCTGAACGCGCTGCCGCCCCGTCCGGCCGCCCTGCTCGGCCGCGCCGGCCCGCTCGCCGCGCTGCTGGCCCTGCTGGCGCCCGGCGGCCGCGCCGGGGCACCCACCGCGATAGCGGTCACCGGTGAGGGCGGGGTGGGCAAGTCGGCGCTGATGGCGGCCGCCGCACACGAGGCGCACAAGTGGTTCCCCGGTGGGGTGCTCTACGAGGACGCCCGGGCGCACGGCGGCGGCCGGATGAGCCTGGAGGAGCTGCTGGGCACCTGGCTGCGGGCGTTCGGCATCCCCGGCGACCAGCTCCAGCCGCACCGGGCCGGGCTGCTCGGCCAGTTCCGCAGCCGGCTGCGGGAGGCCGACGAGGCGCTGCTGATCCTGCTCGACGACGCCGCGCCGGACGAGCACCTCGTGCCGCTGATACCCCCCGACAGCCGCCACCGCCTCCTGGTCACCGTCCGGACCGCCCCGGAGGACGCGCGGATCGCCGTGCTGCGGCTGGACACGCTCAGTCCGAAGGATTCCCTGGCGCTGCTGGAGGCCGCGGCCGGCAAGCCGGTCCCGCCGTCGCAGCTGGACGAGATCGCCGCGCTCTGCGGACATCTGCCGCTGGCGCTGGACGTGGTGGCGGGCCGGCTGCGGGACGGCGACGACAGCGCGCAGCGCATCCTGTCCGCGTTACGCCCGCCCGGTGAGCGACTGGCCGAACTCGACCCGGTACGGCAGGCGTTCGAGGCCTCGTACCAGGCGCTCGGCGATCCGGACGCGCGGATGCTGCGCCGGCTGGGGCTGCACCCGGGCACCGAGATCGACGCCGAGTCGGCCGCCGCGCTGGGCGGGGTCTCGCCGGCGGAGGCCGACCGCGCGTTGCGCCGCCTGGTCAGGGCCCAGCTGCTGCGCCCCACCGGCACCGAGGGCCGGGTCCGCTTCCACGACCTGCTGCGGCTGTACGTCGGTGAACTGGCCTCGCAGGAGCCGGAGTCGGCGCGCGGCGCGGCGCGGGAGCGGCTGCTGGCCCACTACGGCGAGCGGGCCGCCACCGCCGACGACGCATGGTTCGACCGGGAGCGCGGGGCACTGGCGGCGGCCCTGGCGGAGGCGGTGGACCAGGGCCGGTACGAGCGGGTCGCGCCGGTGGTGGACCGCCTGGCGGCGTATCTGCTGCGGCGCAGCCGGACCGTGGACGCGCTGTTCGTGCTGCGGCAGGGCGTGCTCGCGGCCCGGCACCGCGCCGACCACCTCCGGGAGGCGGAGCTGCTGCGGATGATGCGGCGCCACTACCGCGCGCTGGAGCGCTGGCCGGAGGCCCGGTCCTGCGCGGAGGCGGGCCACCTGGCGCGCATCCGGGCCGGGGTGCGGTCGCCGGAGCTGGACGACGACCTCGGCGAGCAGGCGGCCGAGCGCGGTGATCACGGCGCCGCGGCGCACCACTACGGGCGGGCGGTACGCGGCTGGGCGCTGCGCGGTGACCGGCACCGGCTGGCGACCTCGCTGATGGCGCGGGGTGATGCGGAGGAGCGGCTGGGGCGGGCCCGGGAGGCGGCGCTGTCGTACCGCCGGGCGGTGGCGACGGCGCACGACGGTGACCTCACGGTCGTGGCGCACGCCTGGCTGAGGCTGGCCGGGTGCGCCGCGCACCGGCACGACCCCCGGCAGGTCCTGGAGCTGCTGCGCCGCGGCCTGGAGGTGGCGCGCAGGTCGGGGGACGTACGGGTGACGGTGGAGGCGCTGGCGCTGCTGTCCGAGGCGGAGACCGAGGCGGGGCGGCCGGGGGCGGCCGAGCAGCTGCTGCGGGAGGCGCACAGTGAGGCCGGGGCGCACAACCTGCCGCTGCTGGGAGAGCGCCTGAGGGAGATCAAGCCGCCGTGGCTGAAGCTGCCGGCGGGACCGGAGGACACCGTCGCGCCCCAGGCGGGGACGGACCGCGGCCCGCAGGAGCCGCCGCCCGCCGTGCCGGGCCCGCCCGTGGAGCAGGCGGCCCGCCATGTGCGGCCGGTGCTGCTGCGACTGCTGGCCCTGCCGTGCTGTGGGGTGCTCTGGGCGCTGGGCTGCCTGGTGGCGGCGCTGGTGGAGGACGGTCCGACGGTCCTGTGGCCGGCGCAGCTGGCGCTGGCCGGGAGCACGGCGTGGGCGGCCCGGCGGGTCTGGCAGCGCAGCCGCGGCAGCCGGCTCGGCGATCTGGCCGCGGTCGGCCTGCACCGCTTCCACGCGGTGGGCGCGGCCGGGCTGCTCGCTGCGGGGGTCCGGGCGGGGGCGCCGGGCGGCAGTGCCGTGGCCGCCGGGCTGCTGGTGCTGCACACCGCCGCGCAGCTGTGGCCGGCGGCCCGTGCGCGGCTGCGGTCCCGGGCCCGACCGGGACACGTCCCACCCGAACGGCCTAACCGCATCACCGTTCACCTGCCGTAACACCGGGAATTCAGTCCGTTACGACCACGCCCCCCATCGGCCCTTCTGCCGCTCATACGTGCCGAGCAAATGACATCTGAGAGAAATTCTTGGCACTCAGTGTCTTGTCGACTGGCACGCGGTGTCATACGTTGAGAGTGTCCGGGCGACCGGCGGACGAGGCGATCCTCGTGCGCCGGCTGTCCCAGCAGCCCTCCCCGGCTGCCGCCCGGACGCCTGCGTCACAGGCACCCCGCCCGGCATCCGCCGGGCTCCGCGCTCACCAAGGCGCTGCCAGGCACCACGGCCGACGCCTCCGCGACACCGGCGGAGACGGCGGCGGCGGCGCCACCCCGGCCGAACCGACGGCACCACCTCCCGCACCACCCCCGACGTTCCCTCAAGCCGTTTCCCCCGAATCCCCGCGCTCTCGGCTCCGCTCGAGCAGGGGAGGCTCCACCGCCGGAGGCACACCGTGAACGAGATCCTGGACGCGATCCTTGCGCCTGACACCACCAGCGCCGACTTCGCCGCGCTGCCCATCCCCGAGTCCTACCGCGCGGTGACCGTGCACAAGGACGAGACCGAGATGTTCGCCGGCCTGTCCACCAAGGAGAAGGACCCGCGCAAGTCGCTGCACATCGATGAGGTCCCGGTCCCCGAGCTGGGCCCCGGCGAGGCGCTGGTGGCCGTGATGGCCTCCTCGGTGAACTACAACTCCGTCTGGACCTCGATCTTCGAGCCGCTGTCGACCTTCGGGTTCCTGGAGCGCTACGGCAAGCTCTCCGAGCTGACCAAGCGGCACGACCTGCCGTACCACGTCATCGGCTCCGACCTGGCCGGCGTCGTGCTGCGCACCGGCCCGGGCGTCAACTCCTGGAAGCCCGGCGACGAGGTCGTGGCGCACTGCCTGTCCGTCGAGCTGGAGTCCTCCGACGGCCACAACGACACCATGCTCGACCCCGAGCAGCGCATCTGGGGCTTCGAGACCAACTTCGGCGGTCTGGCCGAGATCGCGCTGGTCAAGTCCAACCAGCTGATGCCCAAGCCCGACCACCTCAGCTGGGAGGAGGCGGCGGCCCCGGGCCTGGTCAACTCGACCGCGTACCGCCAGCTGGTGTCCCGCAACGGCGCCGGGATGAAGCAGGGCGACAACGTCCTGATCTGGGGCGCCAGCGGCGGCCTCGGCAGCTACGCCACGCAGTTCGCGCTGGCCGGCGGCGCCAACCCGATCTGCGTCGTCAGCAGCGAGCAGAAGGCGGAGATCTGCCGGAAGATGGGCGCCGAGGCGATCATCGACCGCAACGCCGAGGACTACAAGTTCTGGAAGGACGAGCGCACCCAGGACCCGAAGGAGTGGAAGCGCTTCGGCAAGCGCATCCGCGAGTTCACCGGCGGCGAGGACATCGACATCGTCTTCGAGCACCCGGGCCGCGAGACCTTCGGCGCCAGCGTCTTCGTCACCCGCAAGGGCGGCACCATCACCACCTGCGCGTCCACCTCGGGCTACATGCACGAGTACGACAACCGCTACCTGTGGATGTCGCTGAAGCGCATCATCGGCTCGCACTTCGCCAACTACCGCGAGGCGTGGGAGGCCAACCGCCTGATCGCCAAGGGCAAGATCCACCCGACCCTGTCGAAGACCTACACCCTGGAGGAGACCGGGCAGGCGGCGTACGACGTGCACCGCAACCTGCACCAGGGCAAGGTCGGCGTGCTGGCGCTGGCGCCCGAGGAGGGCATGGGCGTGCGCAACGAGGAAATGCGCGCCAAGCACCTCGACGCCATCAACCGCTTCCGGAACGTCTGAGGCCGGGAGGCACCGATGACAGAACGTCACCCTCAGTCCCAGGGGCGAAGGGAACGGGACCGGCCGTGGCTGATGCGCACGTACGCCGGTCACTCCACGGCGGAGGCGTCGAACGAGCTGTACCGGCGCAATCTCGCCAAGGGCCAGACCGGTCTGTCGGTGGCGTTCGACCTGCCGACGCAGACCGGCTACGACCCCGACCACGTCCTCGCCCGCGGCGAGGTCGGCCGGGTCGGGGTCCCGGTCTCCCACCTCGGTGACATGCGGCGGCTGTTCCAGGACATCCCCCTGGACCAGATGAACACCTCGATGACCATCAACGCCACCGCCATGTGGCTGCTGGCGCTCTACCAGGTCGTCGCGGAGGAGCAGGGCGCGGACATCACCAAGCTCCAGGGGACGACCCAGAACGACATCGTCAAGGAGTACCTGTCGCGCGGGACGCACGTCTTCCCGCCGGGGCCGAGCCTGCGGCTCACCACCGACATGATCACGTACACGGTGGCCCACATCCCCAAGTGGAACCCCATCAACATCTGCTCGTACCACCTCCAGGAGGCCGGGGCGACCCCGGTCCAGGAGATCGCGTACGCGATGAGCACGGCGATCGCCGTCCTCGACGCCGTGCGGGACTCCGGGCAGGTGCCGCCGGAGAAGTTCGGCGATGTGGTCGCCCGCATCTCCTTCTTCGTGAACGCCGGCGTCCGGTTCATCGAGGAGATGTGCAAGATGCGCGCCTTCGGCCGTATCTGGGACCACATCACCCGCGAGCGGTACGGCATCGAGAACCCCAAGCAGCGGCGCTTCCGCTACGGCGTGCAGGTCAACTCGCTCGGGCTGACCGAGGCCCAGCCGGAGAACAACGTCCAGCGGATCGTGCTGGAGATGCTGGCCGTGACGCTGTCCAAGGACGCCCGCGCCCGGGCCGTCCAACTCCCGGCCTGGAACGAGGCGTTGGGCCTCCCCCGGCCCTGGGACCAGCAGTGGTCGCTGCGCATCCAGCAGGTCCTCGCGCACGAGAGCGACCTGCTGGAGTACGAGGACATCTTCGCCGGCTCGCACGTCATCGAGGCCAAGGTGGACGCGCTGGTCACCGACTGCCTGGCCGAGATCGAGCGGATCCAGGAGATGGGCGGCGCGATGGCCGCGGTGGAGTCCGGCTACCTCAAGTCGCAGCTGGTGTCCGCGCACGCCGAGCGGCGCGGCCGGATCGAGGCCGGCGAGGAGAAGATCGTCGGCGTGAACTGCTTCGAGTCCACCGAGCCCAATCCGCTCACCGCGGACCTCGACACCGCCATCATGACCGTCGACCCGGCCAACGAGGCACGGGTGGTGCGGAGCCTGCACGACTGGCGGGACAACCGCGAGGAGGGCCGCGCCCAGGAGGCGCTGTCGGCCCTGAAGAAGGCGGCGGCCGGCGACACCAACCTCTTCGCGGCGACCCTGGAGTGCGCCCGCGCCGGTGTGACGACCGGCGAGTGGGCCTGGGCCCTGCGGGACGTCTTCGGCGAGTTCCGGGCGCCCACGGGCGTCTCCAGCGCCCCGCTGGCGGTCCCGGCCGAGGAGGGCAGCCCGCTGGCCGCGGTGCGCGAGAAGGTCGCCAAGACGGCGGCCGAGCTCGGCAGCGGCAAGCTGCGGCTGCTGGTCGGCAAGCCCGGCCTGGACGGGCACAGCAACGGCGCCGAGCAGATCGCGGTACGCGCCCGGGACGCCGGCTTCGAGGTGATCTACCAGGGCATCCGGCTGACGCCGGAGCAGATCGTCTCGGCGGCGGTCGCCGAGGACGTGCACTGCGTGGGCCTGTCGATCCTGTCCGGCTCGCACACGGAGCTGGTGCCGGACGTACTGGCCCGGCTGCGGCGGGCCGGTGTCGACGACATCCCGGTCATCGTCGGCGGCATCATTCCCTCCGCGGACGCGACCGCGCTCAAGGAGGCCGGAGTGGCGGCCGTCTTCACGCCGAAGGACTTCGGTATTACGGAGATCATCGGCCGGATCGTCGACGAGATCCGGACGGCGAACCAGCTCGACCCCTTGGAGGTCCCCGCATGACGGCGGCGAACCGGCCGCGGCCGAGGCGCTCCTGCCTCGCGGTGCCCGGCAGCAATCCGCGCTTCCTGGAGAAGGCCCAGGGCCTGCCGGCGGACCAGGTGTTCCTGGACCTGGAGGACGCCTGCGCGCCGCTCGCCAAGGAGGGCGCCCGGCACACGATCGTCGAGGCCCTGAACGAGGGCGACTGGACGGGCAAGACCCGGGTCGTGCGGGTCAACGACTGGACGACCCAGTGGACGTACCGGGACGTCATCACGGTCGTCGAGGGCGCGGGCCCGAACCTCGACTGCATCATGCTGCCGAAGGTCCAGGACGCCCAGCAGATCGTGGCGCTGGACCTGCTGCTGACGCAGATCGAGAAGACCATGGGCCTCGAGGTCGGCCGGATCGGCATCGAGGCGCAGATCGAGAACGCCAAGGGCCTGGTCAACGTCGATGCGATCGCCGGCGCCTCGCCGCGGCTGGAGACCATCATCTTCGGCCCGGCCGACTTCATGGCGTCGATCAACATGAAGTCCCTGGTGGTCGGCGAGCAGCCGCCCGGCTATGGCGCGGACGCGTATCACTACATTCTGATGCGCATTCTGATGGCCGCACGGACCTACGATTTGCAGGCCATCGACGGCCCCTACCTTCAGATCAAGAACGTGGAGGGCTACCGGGAGGTCGCCGGTCGCGCCGCCGCACTCGGCTTCGACGGCAAGTGGGTGCTGCACCCGGGCCAGGTCGAGGCCGCCAACGAGGTGTTCTCACCGTCCCAGGAGGACTACGACCACGCCGAGCTGATCCTGGACGCCTACGAGTGGCACACCTCGGAGGCGGGCGGCAAGAAGGGATCTGCGATGCTCGGCGACGAGATGATCGACGAGGCGAGCCGGAAGATGGCACTGGTCATCGCCGGCAAGGGCCGGGCCGCCGGCATGATCCGTACATCCAAGTTCGAAGCCCCGGAGGCATGAGCGCGATGCAGTTCGGCCGCACCTATGAAGAGTTCACCGTCGGCGACGTGTACAAGCACTGGCCCGGGAAAACGGTCACCGAATACGACGACCACCTCTTCTGTCTGCTCACGATGAATCATCACCCGCTGCACATGGACAGCAACTACGCGGAGCAGACCACCGACTTCGGCAAGAACGTCGTGGTCGGCAATTACATCTATTCGCTGCTGCTGGGCATGTCGGTGCCGGACGTCTCCGGAAAGGCCATCGCCAATCTCGAGATCGAGTCGCTGAAGCACGTCGCGCCGACCTTCCACGGCGACACGATCTACGGCGAGACCACGGTGCTCGACAAGACGCCGTCGAAGTCGAAGTCGGACCGCGGGATCGTGTACGTGGAGACCAAGGGCTACAAGCAGGACGGCACCCTGGTGTGCGTCTTCCGCCGCAAGGTCATGGTCCCCACGGCCACGTACATCAAGGAGCGCGGCGGCGAGCAGCCCGGCCGCCCCGAGCTGGCGGCCCCCGCGGCCAAGAAGGAGAAGTGACCGCCATGACCCGACTTGCGCAGACCGAGGGCCTGACCGACATCCAGCGGGAAATCCTCTCCACCGTCCGCGACTTCGTGGACAAGGAGATCCTGCCGGTCGCCACCGAGCTGGAACACCGCGACGAATATCCGACGCAGATCGTCGAGGGCCTGAAGGAACTCGGCGTGTTCGGCCTGATGATTCCCGAGGAGTACGGCGGGCTGGGTGAGTCCCTGCTCACGTACGCCCTCACCGTCGAGGAGATCGCCCGCGGCTGGATGAGCGTCTCGGGCATCATCAACACCCACTTCATCGTGGCGTACATGCTCAAGCAGCACGGCACGCAGGAGCAGAAGGACTATTTCCTGCCGAAGATGGCGGCCGGCGAAATCCGCGGCGCCTTCTCGATGTCGGAGCCGGCGCTGGGGTCGGACGTCTCGGCCATTTCCTCCAAGGGTGTGCGGGACGGCGACGATTACGTCCTGACCGGCCAGAAGATGTGGCTCACCAACGGCGGTTCGTCCACGCTGGTGGCGGTGCTGTGCCGGACGGACGAGGGGCACCCGGAGGGCACCGCTCCGCACAAGTCGATGACGACCTTCCTCGTCGAGAAGGAGGCCGGCTTCGGTGAGGTGCGGCCCGGCCTGACCATTCCCGGCAAGATCGACAAGATGGGCTACAAGGGCGTCGACACCACCGAGCTGATCATGGACGGGCTGCGCATCCCGGCCGATCGGGTGCTCGGCGGCCAGTCCGGACGTGGCTTCTATCACATGATGGACGGCGTCGAGGTCGGCCGGGTGAACGTCGCCGCGCGGGGCTGCGGCGTCGCCCAGCGCGCCTTCGAGCTGGGCGTTTCGTACGCGCAGCAGCGGCACACCTTCGGGAAGCCGATCGCTCAGCACCAGGCGATCCAGTTCAAACTGGCCGAAATGGCGACAAAGGTCGAAGCGGCCCATGCAATGATGGTTAACGCTGCTCGCAAAAAGGACTCCGGTCAGCGAAACGACCTGGAGGCGGGCATGGCGAAGTACCTCGCCTCCGAGTACTGCAAGGAGGTCGTGGAGGACGCGTTCCGCATCCATGGCGGGTACGGCTTCTCCAAGGAATACGAGATCGAGCGCCTCTACCGGGAGGCCCCGATGCTCCTGATCGGTGAAGGTACCGCCGAGATCCAGAAAATGATCATTGGTCGCCGGCTACTGGAGGAGTACCGAATCCAGGCGTGAACGTCCTGTTTGGGCCGCTTTGGCCTAGACGAAGATCACACCCCGTCATTGTTCTTCGGCCACGGATTGGCTCTGGCTCTTGGCCAGTTGCCGCTCGCAACCGATAGCATCCGGGAAAGCCGCCGTCCCCCGTATCCCTACGCGGCATCCTCCGCTACGAAGGTCATCCATGCCCCACAGCCAATCCTCTGCACAACGCGGTCGCGTCCGCCTCGCGCGCGGAGCGTCGCCGTGGCTCCTGCCGACCGTTGCCACGGCGGCGGTCAGCCTCGCCCGGTCCCGCCGGTCGGGCCGCTGGGCCGCTGTTGCCGTGCCCACCACCGCACTGGCGGCGGGCATGCTGTGGTTCTTCCGCGACCCGGAGCGGGAGATCGCCCAGGGCCGCGTCATCTCTCCGGCCGACGGCGTGGTGCAGAGCATCATGCCGTGGAAGGACGGACGCACCCGCGTCGCGATCTTCATGAGCCCGCTGAACGTCCACGTCAACCGCGCGCCGCTGGCCGGCACGGTGACGTCCGTGGAGCACATCCCCGGCGGATTCGTTCCGGCGTTCAACAAGGAGAGCGAGAACAACGAGCGGGTCGTCTGGCACTTCGACACCGAGCTCGGCGACATCGAGATGGTGCAGATCGCCGGCGCGGTGGCCCGCCGCATCGTCCCTTACGTGCCGCAGGGCACCAAGGTGGAGCAGGGCGAGCGGATCGGGCTGATCCGCTTCGGCTCGCGGGTCGACGTCTACCTCCCGGAGGGCGTCGAGGTCGCGGTCGAGGTCGGCCAGGCCACCACCGCGGGGGTGACACGTCTTGACCGTGATTGATCCCGAGACACAGGCCGGCTGGGCGCCCGAGACGGACGAGGACGAGGACGACATGCCGCTGTCGACGCGGCTGTCAATAGCGGACACCCTCACCCTCGGCAACGCGATCTGCGGCTTCATGGCGGTGTACTTCACCACCACCGGTGTGCTCATCCCGCACCTCACGGGGACCGAGGACGGCGGTATGGCGCGGCACAGCGCGGCCATGGCCGTGATCCTGATGCTGTTCGCGTCGGTCTTCGACCTCTTCGACGGGCTGGTGGCGCGCAAGCTGCGGGCCTCGGCGATGGGGGCCGAGCTCGACAACCTCTCCGACCTGATCAGCTTCGGGCTGGCGCCCGCGTACTTCGTCGTGACCTGGGGCATGGTCGCCCAGGACGCACACCAGCGGGTGTCGGTGGTCGCGGCGGTGGTGGTGCTGCTGGCGGTGGTGCTGCGACTCGCCCGGTTCTCCTGCGTCACCCTGCGTGACGGCATCTTCCAGGGCATGCCGAGCCCGTTCGGCGCACTGACCGTCGTCGCCATCGTGCTGCTGGAGCTGCCGTTCCTGCCGACGCTGCTGGCGATCATCGGGGTGGCCTGGCTGATGGTGAGCCGGGTCGAGTACCCCAAGCCGCGGGGCCGGCTCGCGGTGGCGATGCTCAGCTGGATCGTGCTCAGCATGGGCATGCTCGCGGCCTGGGCGCTGGACGCCCCTGGTGGCCAGCTGCTGCTGCAGACCGGCTGCTCGCTGCAGATCGTCCTGGGCGCCATGATCCCGGTCTTCGCCACGGCGCGCCGGGTCAACACCTTCCGCGACAACCGCCGTGAGTCCCGCGCCGAGTCGCGGGCCGCGCAGCTCCCCTAGCGGGGGCCGCACTTCTCACGAAACGCCGGAGCCCCGGGCGCACACCGCGCCCGGGGCTCCGGCGTTGGTGCCGTCCGTCCGGTCAGACCAGGAAGTCGCGGGCGAGGTTCTCCGCCGCCCGCTCCAGCAGCGGGCCTGCCTCGGCCATGCAGCGGGCCGGGTCGGACTCCAGGTCGGTCAGCGCGTACGCACGCTGGATTCCGGCCCGGGTGAGGGCCTCCCGCGGCAGCTGGAGCCGGCCGCAGACCGCGACCACGTCCAGGCCCGCCGCCCGGGCCGCGGCCGCGACACCGGCCGGTGCCTTGCCGTGCAGCGTCTGCTCGTCCAGCGAGCCCTCGCCGGTGATCACGAACGTGGCGCGGGCCAGCGCCGGCGCAAAACCGAGCACCTCCAGCATCACGTCGATACCGGCCCGGAACGTCGCGTCCAGGCCCACCAGCGCGCCGTAGCCGATCCCGCCGGCCGCGCCCGCCCCGGGCGCCAGCGCATACTCGGCGGCCTTCGGACCGACCGCCCGCTCCAGCACCTCGGCGTAGTGCGCGAGCGCCGCGTCCAGCGTGGCGACGTCCTGCTCGCCGGCGCCCTTCTGCGGGCCGTAGACCGCCGGGGCGCCCTTGGGGCCGGTCAGCGGATTGTCCACGTCGCTGGCGAGCACGACCTCCGTCCCGGCCAGCCGGGGGTCCAGCCCCGACAGGTCGGCGGTGGCCAGCTCGCGCAGCGGCCCGCCGCCGGGGGCGACCGGCTTGCCGTCCGCGTCCAGGAACCGGGCGCCCAGCGCCGCGAGCATGCCCGCGCCGCCGTCGGTCGTGGCGCTGCCGCCGACGCCGAAGACGATCGTGGTCGCGCCCGCGTCCAGGGCCGCGAGCAGCAGCTCGCCGGTGCCGTACGTGGTCGCCGTCAGGGGTGCGAAGACGCCCGCCGGGAGGTGCTGGAGGCCGGACGCCTCCGCCATCTCGACGACCGCGGTGCCGTCCTCGCGCAGCGCGAAGGTGGCCGTCACCGGGGTGCCGGTGGGGCCGGTGACCCGCGCCTCGTGACGGGTGAAGCCGGCCGCGAGTGCCGCGGCGACGGTCCCGTCACCGCCGTCCGCGACCGGCACGGCCGCCACGTCCAGATCGGGGACCACGCGCCGCAGACCGGCCGTGACGTGCTCGGCGACCTCGACGGCCGTGAGCGAACCCTTGAACTTGTCCGCGGCGATCAGCACCCGTGCTGAGTTTGTCCTTGCTGCGTCCGCCACCGTGTTTCCCCTTGCTTTCGAACTGGCAGTCGCGCCGCTGTGACCTTATCCGGCGCGCGGCGTCGCGAACAGGGCACTCCGATCCGCGGACGCTTCGAGCGCCCCGGAATGCGCCTCGAAGATCCCCCGGGCAGGCTCTAGGCTCGCGCCCGTGACGACCTTGGATTACGCCAGTTACATCGCCGGCCTGCCCCGTGTGCTCGCGGGCGCCGGCGCCCTCTTCCGTGACGCGCAGGGCCGCATCCTGCTCGTGGAGCCCAACTACCGCGACACCTGGATCCTGCCGGGCGGCACCGTCGAGTCGGACTCCGGCGAGTCGCCGCGCCAGGCCGCCCGCCGCGAGACCGCCGAGGAGATCGGCCTGGACGTCGAGCTGGGTCCGCTGCTCGCGGTCGACTGGGTCCGCGGGCAGGGGCGGCCGCCGCTGGTGTCGTACCTCTTCGACGGCGGGGTGCTGGAGGCGGACCAGTTCGCCGCGATCCGGCTCCAGGAGGAGGAGCTGCTGTCCTGGCGCCTGGTCGACTGGGAGGAGGCCAGGACGCTGGTCAACCAGGAGATGGCGCTGCGCATCGGCGCCGCCCTCAAGGCCCTCGCGGACGGCTGTGGCCCGGCCGAGCTGGAGGACGGCGTCCCGCCCGTGGGAGCGGCCGGCGCCCGGAAATGACGTGACCGCCGACCACCGCTCTGCCTAGGGTGGCCGGCATGGAAGAGATCGCCGCGAAGGTCGCGCGGGTGCCGGGAGTCGTCGGGGTGATGCTCGGGGGGAGCCGGGCGCGCGGGACGCACCGGGCGGACTCCGACTGGGACCTGGGGGTGTACTACCGGGGCGAGCCCGATCTGGCGGCGCTGGAGGCGCTGGCCGCCGAGGTGACCGGCGGGCCGGTCGAGGTGTACGGGCCGGGGGCCTGGGGGCCGTGGGTGAACGGCGGGGCCTGGCTCGTCCTGCCCGACGGCAGCCATGTGGACTGGATCCTGCGCGACCTCGACCGGGTGCGGCGGGTCTGGGCGGACTGCCGGGCGGGCCGCTTCGAGACCGGGATGCAGCCCGGTCATCCGCTCGGCTTCTGGTCGCCCGCGTACCCCGGCGAGGTGGCCCTGGGCCGGGTGCTCGCCGACACCGACGGGGAACTGACCGCCCTCAAGGAGGAGACCCGCAGCTACCCTCCCGCGCTGCGTGCGTCGCTGACCGGCGCGGCGGTCTGGGACGCCGGATTCTCGGTGGCGATGGCGGGCAAGTCGTACGCGGCCGAGGACGTGCTGCACGCGGCACTGTGTCTGTCCCGCGCGGTCGGCCAGCTCGTCCAGGCCCTGTACGCACACCACGGCACCTGGTGCCTCAACGAGAAGGGCGCCCTCGCGGCCGCCGCGGCCCTGCCGGACACCCCACCCGATTTCGCGGCCCGCGCCACCGAACTGCTCGCCCGGCTCGGCCGTACGGAAGCGGAGCTGCGCGGCTCGCTGGAGGAGGCGGAGCGGCTGGTGGACGAGGTGCGGGACGTGGTCGTCGCGGCGGGGTCTCGGGGAGGCGGGTGAGCGGTCCGCGGTAGGGGAGCCGTCCGTCGTAGTTGAGCGGTCCGCCGTAGATGAGCGGTCCGCAGTGGGTGAGCGGTACGTCGTAGGTGAGCGATCCGCCGTCGCCGTAGGGGGCCGTCTGCCGTAGATGAGCGGTCCGCAGTGGGTGAGCGGTACGTCGTAGGTGAGCGGCCCGCCGTCGCCGTAGGGGGCCGTCTGCCGTAGATGAGCGGTCCGCCGTAGGTGAGCGGTCCGCCGTAACGGGCGTGCGGTCAGCGGCTGATGCCGACCGCGTGGCCGTAGGTGCGCGGGTCGGTGACGAAATCGAGCATGGCCCGGGCCACGTCGGCGCGGGCGATGACGGACCCGGCCGGTCCGGCCTCGACGGCATGGCGGTAGCGGCCCTCGCCGGGGGTGTCGAGCAGCCGGGGCGGGCGGACCGCGGTCCAGTCGAGGCCGCTGTCGCGCAGCACCGTCTCCATCCGCGCCAGGTCGGTGTAGAGCTCCTTGAGGACCGCCCACAGCAGGGGCCCGAAGACCCGGTGGCTGAGGAACGGTTGGCCGGCGCCGGTGCGGTTGAGCGGACCCGCGCTGACCATCAGGAGCCGCCGTACACCGGTGGCGGTCATCGCCTCGACCGCGGCCCGGGCGGAGGTGGACGCCGGACGCAGCGGATCGTGCCGGCCGGCCTGGCCGATGCCGGAGAGCACCGCGTCGGCGCCGTCGATCACGGTTTTGAGGGAGACGGGGTCCAGCGGGTCGGTGCGGACGACCGTCAGCCGCTCGTGGCGTTCGGTCAGCTTCTCCGGGCTGCGCAGCGCGGCGGTCACCTCGTGGCCGTCGGCGAGGGCGTGGGTGACGAGCTGCCGGCCGACGCCGCCGGAGGCACCGAGGACGGTGAGTTTCATGGTCCCTCCCGGGACGAGGTGAAGGCTGCGGAACGGGTAGGTGGAGGCCCACATCGACGTGGTGAGTGAGCACTCACCAACCAGAGTGAGTGAGTGCTCACCCACCTGTCAAGGTAGGCTCGGGTCATGACCTCCGACGCCGCCGCTCCGCTGACCGGAGGCGCGCTGACGCGCTCCCGCATCCTCGACGCCGCCGCGACGCTGATGACGACCGTGGGCCTGACCCGTACGACGACGAAGCAGATCGCCCGGGAGGCCGGCTGCTCCGAGGCGGCGCTCTACAAGCACTTCCGCAGCAAGGAAGAGATCTTCGTCCGGGTGCTGCACGAGCGCGCACCGCGGTTCTCGGACGCGCTGCGGCGGCTGCCGGACGCCGTCGGCGACGATCGCGGCCCGGCCCGGCACCTGGAGGAGGTGACGCTGACCGCCCTGCGCTTCTACCGCCGCTCGTTCCCGATCGCCGCGTCGCTCTTCGCCAGCCCCGAGCTGCTGGACACCCACCGGCGCAAGCTGGACGAACTGGGCACCGACGGGCCGCAGAACGCCGTCCAGCACCTGGCCGCCTACCTGATGGCCGAGCAGAAGCTGGGCCGGATCGCCTCCGGCATCGACCCGCACGCGGCCGCCACGCTGCTCATCGGCGCCTGCTTCCACCGCGCCTTCCTCGACCTCTTCTTCGACGCCAAGGCCCCCGCCGGCGCACTACTCCCCGAAGACGAGCGCGAGTTCGCGGCCGAGACGGTACGCGCGCTCCTCAACGGCCTCCGGCCACCGGGTGCCCCGTAGGGACCGCCGGCGTCTGCACCACGAGACGCGGACACGGGATACGGGATACGGGATACGGGACGCGGGATACGGGACGCGGGATACGGGAATTCGCCGCGGGCCCACGACGTTGTGGCCCCGCAGGGGGTGCCTGCGTCCCCTACGGGATCTGTTCGGCCATCCCCTAAGGCCCCGCGTCAGCGACCCCGCAGGGCCGCGCGCCAGCCCCCGCCGAGGTCCCCTCAGCCCCCCGGCCCCCTCAAAGCCCCCAACTCCCGCCTCAGTCGGCCTCTCAAGCCGCCTCAGCCCTCAACTCCCGCCTCAGGCACGCCTCAAGCCGCCTCAGCCCCCCAACTACCGCCTCAGGCCCCGGCTCAAGCCGCCTGAGCCGGACTCGCCGACTCAGCCCGTCTCGCCGCACGCCTCCGCCAGGAAGAGCGTGTCCTGCGACTCCGCCGGGAACAGCGTGTCCTGCGACTCCGCGGGCGCCTCCGTGGGGAAGAGGCCCTCCACCGTGCGTTCGAAGGCCAGCAGGCGTCGTTTGCGGTCCAGGCCGCCGCCGTAGCCGGTCAGGCTGCCGTCGGCGCCGACCACCCGGTGGCAGGGGACGATGATGCCGACCGGGTTGCGCCCGTTGGCGAGACCCACCGCGCGGGCCGCACCGGGCGTGCCGAGCAGCGCGGCGAGCTGCCCGTATGTCCGGGTCTCCCCGTACGGGATCGTGCACAGCGCCGCCCAGACGCGCCGTTGGAAGGGCGTGCCGCGGAGCGCCAGCGGCAGGTCGAAGGTGGTCAACTCCCCACGGAAGTACGCGCGGAGCTGGGTGGCGGCCGCGGCGAACGGCGGGTCGTCCGGGTCCGCCGGCGTACCGAAGGTCTCCTCGGGCGGTCGGTGGCGCTGGTCGGTCATGTAGAGGCCGGTGAGGGCGTCGCCGGCGGCGACGAGGGTGAGCGGGCCCACCGGGGTGTCGTCGAGGACGCAGTGGGTGACGACGGTGTCGGTGAGGACGGTGTGGGTGAGGGGCGCGTCGGGCGCGGGGGTGTGCACGGTCATGGCTATGGGCTCAGTCCGTCGGGAGGTGGTTGATGGGGTGGTCGTCGGTCGCCCAGAGGTACTGGACGGCGTAGGCGCGCCAGGGCCGCCAGATCGCGGAGTGCCGGATGAGGGCGGCCGGGGTGTGCGGCAGGCCCAGGCCGGCGGCCGCGCGGCGCAGGCCGAGGTCGGTGGGGGTGAAGGCATCCGGGTCGCCGAGTGCGCGCATGGCGATGCACTCGACGGTCCAAGGGCCAACGCCGGGCAGCGCGGCGAGCCGGGCGCGGGCCTCCTCGCGGTCGCTGCCGACGTCGAGTTGCAGCTCCCCGGAGGCGAGCGCGTCGATGACGCCGATGAGGGTGGCCCGGCGGGTCCGCGGCATGGCCAGCGACTCCGGGTCCAGTCCGGCGAGCGCGGTGGCGGGCGGGAAGAGGTGCGTCAGCCCGCCGCCCGGGTCCTCGACCGGGGTGCCGTGCGCGCGGACCAGCCGGCCGGCGTGCGTACGGGCGGCCGCGGTGGAGACCTGCTGGCCGAGGACCGCGCGGACGGCGAACTCATCGGCGTCGACGGTCCGCGGGACCCGGCGGCCGGGCGCCTTGTCGACCAGCGGTGCGAGGCCCGGATCCTCCCGCAACAGCCCGTCAACGGCCTCCGGGTCCGCGTCGAGGTCGAGCAGCCGGCGGCAGCGGGCGATGGCCCCGGCCAGGTCCCGCAGATCGGTGAGTGCGAGCCGGCACTCGATGTGGTCGGGGCGGGGCGCGAGGGCGACGATGCCGTGCCCGTAGGGGAGGCGCAGGGTGCGGCGGTAGGCACCGTCGCGCCATTCCTCGACCCCCGGTACGGCGGTGGCGGCGAGGTGCCCGAAGAGGTTGTCGGGGTTGAGCGGCCGGCGGTACGGCAGCCGCAGCGTGAGTGTGCCCGGGACGACCGCCCGGCGGTCCGGCCGGGCACGTTGCCGCAGTTCGGTCGGTGCGAGCGCGAAGACCTCGCGGACCGTCTCGTTGAAGCTGCGGATGCTGGCGAATCCGGCGGCGAAGGCGATGTCGGCCATCGGCAGCTGCGTCGTCTCCACCAGCAGCCGGGCGGTCTGCGCCCGCTGGGCCCGGGCCAGGGCGAGCGGCCCGGCACCGAGCTCGGCGAGCAGTTGGCGCTCGATCTGCCGGGTGCTGTACCCGAGCCGGGACGCGAGGCCGGGGACGCCCTCGCGGTCGACGATGCCGTCGGCGATCAGCCGCATGGCGCGGGCGACGAGGTCGGCCCGCTCGTCCCACTGCGGTGACCCCGGGCTGGCGTCCGGCCGGCACCGCTTGCAGGCTCGGAAACCGGCCTGCTGCGCCGCGGCCGCGCTCGGGTAGAAGCGCATGTTCCGGGGCTTGGGCGGGACCACCGGGCAGCTGGGCCGGCAGTAGATGCGGGTGGTGAGCACGGCCGTGTAGAACCATCCGTCGAAGCGGGCGTCCTTGGACTGCACGGCGCGCACACAGCGCTCGGTGTCGGTGTGCATGCCTTCAGGATTCCGCAGTGAGGGGCGGTGTGGCTGGCGGAAATCCGACATCAACGTCGACCTACCAGGACGGCTGCGGATTACGGGGCATCGGCGTGTTCCTGGAAGCCGGCACGCAGCAGCGTCCGGCTCACCGCGCGAAGTGATCGAGCCTCCTCACGGAACGCACCGGTGACTCACCGCGCGAAGTGATCGAGCGCCCCGATCGCCTCGGCGCGGGTCCGCGCGCTCCCCTTGTGCCCGGCGTCGTCGATCACGATCAGCCGGGCATCTGCCCAGGACCGGGACAGCTCCCAGGCGGTGTCCAGTGGACTGCTCAGGTCCAGGCGGCCATGGATGAGCACCCCGGGGATGCCCGTGAGCCGCCCCGCCTCGCGCAGCAGGACGCCCTCCTCCAGCCACGCACCGTGCGAGAAGTAGTGCGCGCAGATCCGGACCAGCGCCAGCCGCGCCTTCGACGGCCGGTCCCCGTAAGGGTTGGCGGAGCCGTGCGGCTCCATGGAGAGCACCGCGTCCTCCCAGGCACACCAGTCCGCGGCGGCCCGCTCCCGTACGGCCGGATCGGGATCGTCCATCAGCCGCGCATACGCCGCGGCCAGGTCCCCGCCCCGGGTTCCCGCATGCGCCACACCCGTCCCGTCCATCCGCCGCGTCCCCTGCGCCGCCCCCTGCCGGAAGCGTTCCCATGCCTCGGGGAAGAACCGGCCGACGCCCCGGTACAGCCAGTCGGTCTCCGAACGCCGGGTCGTGGTGACGCCCGGGATGACGATCTCCGAGACCCGCTCCGGGTGTTGTTCCGCGTACGCCAGGATCAGCGTGGAACCCCACGACCCGCCGAACAGCAGCCAGCGCTCGATGCCCAGGTGCCGGCGGAGCCGCTCCATGTCGGCGAGCAGATGGGGGGTGGTGTTGTGCCGCAGGTCCGTCGCCGGGTCGCCGGCATGCGGGGTGGAACGCCCGCATCCGCGCTGGTCGAAGAGCACCACCCGATAGCGGTCCGGGTCGAAGTGCCGGCGCGCCCGGGCGGTACACCCGGAACCCGGCCCGCCGTGCACGACCAGTGCGGGTTTGCCCCGCGGGTTGCCGCAGGCCTCCCAGTACACGAGGTTGCCGTCGCCGACGTCGAGCATCCCGGCGTCGTACGGCTCGATGGGCGGATAGGGGTCGCTCGTTAAGCTCATGGCGTCACGCTAGCGGGCCCACAGCGGCGTCCAGTTCTCGGTGTCGCCGTGGTCCGGTGCGGAGTTCGGGCGGCTCGTCGTGGACCCGGGCGGCACGGGCAGTTGCGGCACGGGCAGGCGCGGCACGGGCAGTTGCGGCCCTGGCGTGTGGGCGGGCTGTGCACACAAGGCGGCCGGGAAGCCCGTCGCACAGCGGAAGATGACGTACCGTCAGGGGAAGCGTCGTCAGAGGAAGCACGCGGCGTCGGTTCGCGTACCGGCAGTTCGCGTACCGCCAGTTCGCGTACCGTCAGTTCCAGAGGCGGGTGGTGACGACGCGGGGTGTGTCCGCCGGCCGGTCGGCGGGGTAGGTCAGGGTGATCCGGGTGTAGTGCCACTGGCCGGGGTGGCCCGGGCGGCGCTGCGGTTCGTCGAGGCGTACATGGACGCGGTAACTGTGGAAGTGGCCCGCCGCGCAGTAGGGCCGGCAGTCGTTGACCATGTCCCGCCCCTCGGCCTCCGCGGACTGCGGCTGCCATCGCGACCAGCGCAGCGACGTGAGGACGTTGTTGCCGTCGGCGCAGGCGAGCATGAAGGTGCCCGGCCGGACCCGCGGATGCTCGGTGCAGTCGACGACTGCCGCACCGGTCCGCGTCTGCGCCTGCGGCTGTGTCCGCGTCTGCACCTGTGTCTGGGCCTGTGTCTGTTTCTGTATCTGCGTCTGTGCCTGTGTTGCTGACGAGACGGAGACCGGCGCCGATATGCCGGCCACCGCGAGTGCCGCCCCGGCACAGACCAGAAATGCTGATTTCGCGCGCTGAGCTCGCATACCCGCTCCTCACACCGCTTCGTATGCGTCTGCACCGGCTGCGACGCGGGGCCCGGTTCCGGTCTCGGTCCGGGGCCGGCGTTCCCGCGGGGCGGTCGTGCTCTTCCTTCGCCACGCTACGACCGTGGCGCGGGGCGACGCCACCCCAGAAGGTCACAAACGTGCAACACGGACAATGCGCGCAATATGCAACATCACCGGAGGGAGGGAGGTGCGGGAAGCAGCGGCGTACGCAAGCACAACGACACACGTGCACAAGCACGACGCCCTGCGTGCCCAAGCACGACGCCCTGTGTGCGCAAGCACAAACCCCCGCGCCCGCAAGCGCAACTCCCCCTCGTTTTCCCGGAGTTGCGCTTGCTCCCGGTGCCCGTACCCGGTCAGTGCACCTGCGTCGCGAACGCCGCGTACGCACGCTCGTCGAAGAGCACGAACCGCACCTCCTCCACCGCGGTCTCGGTGCTCCGCACCGTCTCGACCGCGATCCGGGCGGCGTCTTCGACCGGCCATCCGTAGACGCCGGTGGAGATGGCCGGGAAGGCGACCGTGCGGGCGCCCAGTTCGTCGGCGACCCGGAGCGATGCGCGGTGGCAGGAGGCCAGCAGGTCGCTGCGGTCCTCGGAGGCGGAGTGGACCGGGCCGACGGTGTGGATGACCCAGCGCGCGGGCAGTCGGCCGGCGGTGGTGGCGACGGCCTGGCCGGTGGGCAGGCCGCGGCCGTAGTGGGAGGCGCGCAGGGCCCGGCACTCGGCGAGGATGTCCGGGCCGCCGCGCCGGTGGATGGCGCCGTCCACTCCCCCGCCGCCGAGCAGCGAGGAGTTGGCGGCGTTCACCACGGCGTCGACGGCCTGTTCGGTGATGTCGCCCTGGACCAGGGTGAGGCGGGGAGCGCGGGCTGCGGCGTGGTCGGAACTCATGGGGCGAGCGTAGGACGCGGAGCCGCCCGGGTCAGCGACGGTTCGCGCGCAGCCGGCGCCAGACCGCCTTGGCGGCGTAGTGGCCCGACATGCCGTGGACGCCGGGGCCGGGCGGGGTGGCCTGGGAGCACAGGAAGACCGCGGGGTGGGCGGTCTCGTACGGGACGCGGGCGAGCTTGGGGCGGATGAGCAGGCGCAGACCGGCCGCGGAGCCGGTGGCCGTGTCGCCGCCGACGTAATTGGCGTTGCGGGCGGCGATCTGCGGCGGGCCGGCGACCGCGCGGGCCAGTACGAGGTCGCGGAAGCCGGGGGCGAACCGTTCGATCTGCCGCTCGACGAGGTCCGTGGCGTCGCCATCCCAGCCGTTGGGGACGTGGCCGTACGCCCAGAAGACGTGCTTGCCCTCGGGGGCGCGGGTGTCGTCGAACAGGCTGGGCTGCGCGGTGATCAGGAACGGGACGGACGGGTCCTGGCCGTGGACGGCGGCGCTCAGCGCGGCACCGATCTCGGTGCTGGTGGGGCCGATGTGGACGGTGCCGGCCCGGCGGGCGGCCGGGGCGGTCCACGGCACGGGCTCCGCCATGGCGTAGTCGATCTTGAAGACGCTGGGGCCGTAGGTGACGTCGCGGTAGGCGTTGCCCAGGCCGGCGATCCGGGCCAGCGCGGTCGGTGAGGTGTCGAAGACGTACGCGCGGGCCGGCGGCAGGTCGTCCAGCCGCTTGACCTCGAAGTCGGTGTGCACCTCGCCGCCGTGCGCCCGCAGCAGTCCGGCCAGCGCGTCGGAGATGGCCTGCGAGCCGCCGCGGGCGACCGGCCAGCCGTTGGCGTGTGCGGCGAGCGCGAACATCAGGGCGATGCCGGAGGTCCCCAGTCCGCCGAGCGGCGAGATGGCGTGCGCCGCGAGACCGGCCATCAGGGCGCGGGCCTTCTCGCCCTGGAAGCGGCGGTTGAGGAGGGTGACCGGCTGCGCGGCGACCAGGCCGAAGCGGGCGTAGGTCAGCGGGTCGGAGGGGACCCCGAGCCACTGGGTCCGCAGGAAGTCCTGGGCCATGGCGTCCCACCTGCCGATGAACGGCGCCACCAGCCGGCGGTACGCACCGGCGTCGCGCGGACCGAACGACATCGCGGTCTCGCCGACGGAGTGCGCGAGCACCGCGGCCGTGCCGTCCGGGAACGGGTGCGCCATCGGCAGCTCGGGGTGCACCCACTCCAGGCCGTAGCGGTCCAGCGGCATCTTCGTGAAGGCCGGCGAGCCGGCGCCGGTCGGGTGCACCGCCGAGCAGGGGTCGTGGCGGAAACCGGGGAGCGTCAGCTCCTCCGTACGGGCGCCGCCGCCGATGGTGTCGCGGGCCTCGAAGACCTCGACGGACATTCCCCGCCGGGCCAGTTCGACGGCCGCCGTCAGGCCGTTGGGTCCTGCCCCGATCACCACGGCATCGAGCATCCTCGGCACCTGCGCCACTCCCCTCACGTCCGACCCTCGTCGGTGAGGATCAGTTGGCGGCTGCCAGCAGTCCGAGGATACGCCGCGCGGTTTCGGCGTCACGGGCCGCGGTGAAGGGCAGGGCGTTGCCGCCGGTGATCCGGAACGGCTGGCCGGTGACCGTACCGCTGGCACCGCCCGCCTCATGGACCAGCAGCAGCCCGGCGGCGTGGTCCCAGGCGTTCTCCCAGCTGAAGGCCGTGGCGTCGAGGTCCCCGCGGGCTATGTAGAGATACTCCAGGCCGGCCGAACCGCAGGGCCGGGGGGCGATCCCGCCGGTGTCGAGGGCGGCCAGCACCCGCTTCTGGTCGTTGTCGGTGAAGTCGTAGTGGGACGTCGCCACGTCCAGGATCGCGTCCGGTGCGGGGCTGCCGGTGCGCAGCGGGACGCCGTTCAGCTCGGCGCCGGCGCCGCGGCGGGCGACGGCCATCAGGCCGAGCGCGGGGGCGTACGTCCAGGAGGCGAGCAGTTCCCCACGGTGGGCGAGCGCGACGAGGGTGGCGAAGCCGGGGTCGCCGTGCACGAACTGGCGGGTGCCGTCGACCGGGTCGACGATCCAGACGGGGGCGTCGCCGTGCAGGGCGTCGAGTACGCCCGGGTCGGCGTGCACCGCCTCCTCGCCGACCACCCGGGAGCCGGGCAGCAGGGCGGTCAGGGAGACGGTCAGATGCTCCTCGGCGCGCCGGTCGGCAATGGTGACGAGGTCGTGCGGACCGTTCTTCTCGACGATGTCCTCGACGGCGAGCTGCCGGAAGCGGGGCATGATCTCGTCGGCCGCGGCACGGCGGATGGCGGCGTCGACGGCCGCCAGGTCCAGCCCGGACAGGTCCGGTGAGAGCGTCATGGGGGCGCCGGCCGCCTCGGCGACATCGGTGACGTTCGTGACGGCGGCGGCATCGGTGATGTTCGTGGTGTCTCCCGGTTCTTGGGTACGAAGTGCTTCGATCATGTGTCCATCGAACCATGAGCCACTGACACAGCAGCCTGCTGCCAGATGAACTCCGGGTGCCGCGGGGTGTACGACCAGGTGCCGGCGCCACGGGGCGCGGCGGGACGGCCACCGGGCCGGGCCGTAGCGGCCCCGCCCGGCTCACCGCCCGACCGCGTACCCCTGCATCCCGCGCGGGTTCGCCGCCGCGGACAGCACCCCGGTCTCCGGGTCCCGCGCCACCGCGCACAGCCGCCCCTCGGACCATGCGTCGCCCACCGTGACCAGATGGCCACGCCGCCGCAGCGCCTCGACCGTCGCCGTGCCGATCCGGGATTCCACCGTGACGCTTCCCGGCCGCATCCCGCGCGGGAAGAAGGACCCGGGGAAGGAGTCGTTGTGCCAGTTCGGGGCGTCGATGGCGCCCTGCAGGTCGAGGCCGCCGCGGACCGCCGGGCGGAGCGCCACCGCCAGGAAGAAGTGCAGCTGCCACTGGTCCTGCTGATCGCCGCCCGGTGTGCCGAAGGCCATCACCGGGACGCCGTCACGCAGCGCCAGAGAGGGGCTGAGGGTGGTGCGGGGGCGGCGCCCGGCGGTGAGCGAGTTCGGCAGGCCCTCCTCCAGCCAGGCCATCTGCAACCGGGTGCCGAGCGGGAAGCCGAGGGCCGGGACGACGGGGTTGGACTGCAGCCAGCCGCCCGAGGGGGTGGCGGAGACGAGGTTGCCCCAGCGGTCGGCGATGTCGAGATGGCAGGTGTCGCCCCGGGTGGCGCCCCTGCGGTCCACCTCCGGCGCGACGTCCGCGGGCACCCGGCCCCCTACGGTCGGCTCGCCCGCCCCGCTGACGGAGAGGCCGCTCACGGTCCCGGGAGCCGCCGGCCCGCCGTAGCCGTCCGCACCGGCCGCCACCGCCGTCGCGTGCTTGCTGAGCCGCGGGCTGCGGCCGTCCGGGCTGCCGGGCCGCAGCTCGTACGAGGCGTGCGCGCCGATGAGTGCCCGGCGGGCGGCGTTGTACCCGTCGTCGAGCAGGGTGCCGAGCGGCACCTCGTCCGCGTCGCCGTACCAGGCCTCCCGGTCCGCCATCGCCAGTTTGCAGCCCTCGATGAGCAGATGGACGTACTCGGGGCTGCCGTACGCGGGCAACTCGGCCGGGAGCAGGGCGAGTTGTTGCAGGAAGGCGGGGCCCTGCGACCAGCCGCCCGCTTTGGCCACGGTCCAGCCGTTCCAGTCATGGGTGACCGGCGCCTCGTACGTGGCGGAGAAGGCGGCCAGGTCGTCGCCGGTGAGGGTGCCGGCGTGCCGTTCGCCGGAGGTGTCCATGGCGGGGCGGGCCGCGAAGTCGGCGAGTGCCGCGCCGATGAAGCCCTCGCGCCAGATACGGCGGGCCGCGTCGATCTGCGCCTCACGTCCGGCCGAGGCGGCCTCGGCCTCCGCGATGAGCCGCCGCCAGGTGGCCGCCAGCGGCCGGTTCCTGAGCAGACCGCCCGGGGCGGGCGCCTTCCCGTCCGGCAGGTAGAGCTCGGCGGAGGAGGTCCACTCCGTCTCGAAGAGTTCCCGGACGGTCTCGACGGTCAGACCGATCCGCTCGACGGCGGGGTGCCCGTGCTCGGCGTAGCCGATGGCGTACCGCAGCACCTCGGCGAGCGGCTTGGTGCCGTGGTCGCGGAGCAGCAGCATCCAGGCGTCGAAGGCCCCGGGGACGGCGGCGGCGAGCGGCCCGGTGCCCGGTACGAGCGCCAGCCCCAGCGAGGTGTAGTGCGCCACGCTCGCCCCGGCCGGCGCCGGTCCCTGCCCGCACAGCACCCGCACCGGCCCGCCCGCGGGCGCCAGCAGGATCGGCACCTCGCCCGCGGGCCCGTTCAGATGCGGTTCGACGACATGCAGCACGAACCCGGCCGCCACCGCCGCGTCGAAGGCGTTCCCGCCGTCCTCCAGCACCGCCATCGCCGACTGCGACGCCAGCCAGTGCGTACTGGAGACCATCCCGAAGGTGCCCTGAAGGGTGGGCCGGGTGCTGAACACGTCGCCGCGACTCCTCGTCTCTCCACGTCCCGCGGACCCGCTCCGCCGCTGCCCGGCCGGAGCCCACCCGCACCGACGCCGCCGATCCGTACCCGCCCACTCTCCCCTCATGCGGCGCCCGCACACCCCCGCCCCACACCCAATTCCCTCGCGACGGCCGGTCCTCCTGCGTACCCTCGGCCCCATGAGCAGCAGCGGTGCAGGGGGCGGGGGCCGGGGCCGGCGGGTGTTGGTGGGGATCCTGAGTGGGGCGGGGATTTCCACGGACTCGGGGATTCCGGATTATCGGGGGCCGAACGGGCTCTGGCGGCGGGATCCGGAGGCCGAGAAGCTCGTGACGTATGACGCGTACATGAGCGATCCGGAGATCCGGCGGCGGTCGTGGCAGATGCGGCGGGAGAGCCCGGCGTTCCGGGCGAAGCCGAATGCGGCGCACGAGGCGGTGGCCCGCTTGGAGCGGTCCGGGACGCCGGTACGGGTGATCACCCAGAACGTGGACGGACTGCACCAGCTCGCGGGGATGCCCGAACGCAAGGTGCTGGAACTGCACGGAACGGTGCGGGCGGTGACGTGTACGCGGTGTCATGCGCGGTCCTCGATGGCGGACGCGCTGGCGCGGGTGGCGGCCGGTGAGCCCGATCCGGACTGTGTGGTGTGCGGCGGGATCCTGAAGTCGGCCACGGTGATGTTCGGCGAACGGCTGGATCCGCAGGTGCTGGGGACCGCGCTGGGCGTGGCCAAGGCCGCCGAGGTGTTCCTCGCCGTCGGGACGTCGCTCCAGGTCCAGCCGGCGGCCTCGCTCGCCGGGGTCGCGGCGGAGCACGGGGCGCGGCTGATCATCGTCAACGCCGAGCCGACGCCGTACGACCCGCTCGCGGACGAGGTCGTACGGGAGCCGATCGGGACGGCGCTGCCCAGGTTGCTGGCGGGGCTGGCGGAGCCGGCTGAGTAGCGCGGCGGCGGGCGCGGGTGCCGTGCGGTGCCCCGCTACGACTCGGTGAACGCCGGGATGATGTCGGTCCCGTAGGCGTCCAGGGTGGCTTCCTTGGCGTCGTGCATGGCGTAGACGGCGAACTGGTCGACGCCCAGGGCCTGGAGCGCCCGGAGCTTGTCGCGGTGGGCGGCGGGCGGGCCGAGCAGGCAGAAGCGGTCGACGATGGTGTCGGGGACGAAGGCGGTGTCGGGGTTGTCGGCGCGGCCGTGGTGGGCGTAGTCGTAGCCGGTGCGGGCCTTGATGTAGTCGGTCAGCTCGTCGGGGACCATGCCGGAGTGCTCGCCGTAACGGGCGACGAGGTCGGCGACGTGGTTGCCGACCATGCCGCCGAACCAGCGGCACTGTTCGCGGGCGTGGTCGAGGTCCTCGCCCACGTAGGCGGGGGCGGCCACGCAGATCGTCACGGCGGCCGGGTCCCGGCCGGCGTCCACCGCGGCCTGCCGCACCGCCTTGATCATCCATTCGGTGAGGAAGGGGTCGGCGAGCTGGAGGATGAAGCCGTCGGCCAGCCGGCCCGCCATGGCCAGGGCCTTCGGGCCGTACGCGGCCATCCACACCGGGAGGCGGCCGCCCTTGATCCACGGGATGCGGACGCGGTGGCCGCCGCCCAGGTCGGCCTCGCGGCCCTCGGCCAGGTCGCGGATGATGCCGATCGATTCGCCCAGCCGGGCCAGCGTGTTGGGCCGCCGGCCGGCGACCCTCATCGCGGAGTCGCCGCGGCCGATGCCGCAGACGGTGCGGTTGCCGTACATCTCGTTGAGGGTGGCGAAGGTGGAGGCGGTGACCTCGGGGGCGCGGGTCGAGGGGTTGGTGACCATCGGGCCGACGATCAGCCGGTCGGTGTGTTCCAGGATGCGGCTGTAGAGGACGAACGGCTCCTGCCACAGGACGACCGAGTCGAAGGTCCAGCCGTAGCGGAAGCCGTTGCGCTCGGCGCGCCGCATCAGGGAGACGACGGCGGAGGAGGGCGGGTCGGCCTGTAGGACAACTCCGAAGTCCACGGCGGGGCTCCTTAGATGAGGTACTGGCATGTGCCACGCGGGATGTACTGGCCGTGCCCCGCGCGTCCGGTGAACTCCCGGCGGTCGATGACGAGTTCACCGCGCGAGAGGACCGTCTCGACCCGTCCGGTGAGCTGTTTGCCCTCGTAGGCCGAGTAGTCGACGTTCATGTGGTGGGTCCGGGCGGAGACCGTCTGCTCGGCCGCGGGGTCGTAGATGACGAGGTCGGCGTCGGCGCCGGGGGCGATGGTGCCCTTCTTCGGGTAGAGGCCGAACATCCGGGCCGGGGTGGCGCAGGCGATCTCGATCCAGCGGCGGCGGCTGATCCGGCCCTCGACGACGCCCTGGTGGAGGAGGTCCATCCGGTTCTCGATGCCCGGCATTCCATTGGGGATCTTGGTGAAGTCGCCGCGGCCGAGCTCCTTCTGGCCCTTGAAGCAGAACGGGCAGTGGTCGGTGGAGACCACCTGGAGGTCGTTGGTGCGCAAGCCCCGCCAGAGCGCCGCCTGGTGCTCACGCGGCCGCAGCGGCGTGGAGCAGACGTATTTGGCGCCCTCGAAGTCCGGCTCGGCGAGGTTGTCGGTGGACAGGAAGAGGTACTGCGGACAGGTCTCGCCGAAGACGTTCAGCCCCTTGTCGCGGGCCTGGGCGATCTCGGCGACGGCCTCCTCGGCGGAGACGTGGACGACGTAGAGCGGGGCGCCGGCGACCCGGGCGAGCTGGATGGTGCGGTGGGTGGCCTCGGCCTCCAGCAGGACGTGCCGGACCTCGCCGTGGTAGCGCGGGTCGGTCCGGCCGGCGGCCAGCGCCTGTTCAGCCAGCACGTCGATGGCGATGCCGTTCTCGGCGTGCATCATCACCAGCCCGCCGTTGTCGGCACAGCGCTGCATGGCGCGCAGGATCTGCCCGTCGTCGCTGTAGAAGACGCCCGGGTAGGCGGTGAAGAGCTTGAACGAGGTGACGCCCTCGCCCACCAGGAGGTCCATCTCCTTGAGGGTGTGCTCGTTGACGTCCGAGAGGATCATGTGGAACGCGTAGTCGATCGCGCACTGGGCGTCGGACTTGGCGTGCCAGGTGTCCAGGCCGGCGCGGAGCGAGGCGCCGCGGGACTGGACGGCGAAGTCGACGAGGGTGGTGGTGCCGCCCCAGGCGGCCGCGCGGGTGCCGGTCTCGAAGGTGTCGGAGGAGGCCGTCCCGCCGAACGGGAAGTCCAGGTGGGTGTGGGCGTCGACACCGCCCGGGATGACGTATTTGCCGGTGGCGTCCAGGGTGCGGTCGGCGGCGGCCGCCCAACTGTCGGCGGTCGGGCTGCCGTGGGCCACGAGGGCGGCGATCCGCCCGTCCTCCACCAGGACATCGGCATGGATCTCATCGGCGGCGGTGATCACCAGTCCGCCCCGGACGACCGTACGGCTCACCATGTCAGCTCCCTGCCTGTCCACCTGTGCCTGACTGACGCCATGTCATGACTGGTCTACACCCGTAGATTCCGCTCGAGGAGGAGACACCGTAGAAGCATGTCACCATCCGTGGCAATACCGTGACGCACGATCAGCTCACCGGATTCGTGTTGCGCGGCGATCAGCCGGGTGGTGCACCACGGGCCGGGGCGGGCCGGAGGGGTGCGGGAGTGGCGCGATGGGCAGATATCCGCCGACGCCGGCGGGCAATCCTCGCGAGCGGCACGACGTCATGGCGGACGACGCAGAAAGGCGGCAGGTCATGGAGCAGCGCACACCGTGGGAGTTCTCCGACGACCGGGGGCGCCTGGTGGTGGCCGGACAGCGGCCGGAACGGCTCGTGACGTACATACAGGCCGGGGCGACCCTGTGGGACCACGGCATACGCCCGGTGGGCCTGTTCGGATCGCAGCACGACGGCGCCGCCCCCGATCCCGCCAAGGGCGGCGAACTGCCGCTGGCGGAGATCCCCTACCTGGGCGCGGGTGCCGCGCTGCACCCCGACACGCTGCTGGAGGCCGAGCCGGACCTCGTGGTGGCGGTGACCTACGACGGTGAGCAGCTCTACGGCCTGGAGCAGAAGACCGCACTGGAACTCGAGGCGCACGTACCGGTCGCCACCGTCGCGGTGGGCCCGGGCCGGAGCCTGGCCGAGGTCCGCGAGCGGTTCGCGGCGCTGGCCGGCTCGCTCGGGCGGAGTGAACCGCAGGGCCTGGCACGGGAGTTGGACGCCGCGGAGGACGCCCTGCGGCAGGCGGCCGGCGGCCCGGCCCGCCCTCGGGTCCTGGCCCTGTCCCCCGCGGGCCCCGAGCGGGTCCATCTGGCCCGGCCCAGCTCCTGGCCGGACCTGCGGGCGCTCGCCGAACACGGCGTGAACCTGGTGGAACCGGCCGCCGGTGCGGGCATCAACTGGTCCACGGTCGGCTGGGCGGAGGCAGCCGGACTGGCTCCCGATGTCATCCTCATCGACGTCCGTGCGAACGCCGCTCGCGCGGAGGCGCTGCGCGTCGATGCGCACTGGCGCGCGCTGGAGGCGCGCGTACGGCTCCTCCCGTGGAACCCGGAGGCACCCTGCAGCCGACTCGCGCACACGCGCTTCTTCTCCCACCTGACGGAGGCCCTCCGGGCCGTTTGACCCTCCCACGTACCTGTCTGCTGCGCCGCGGGGCTTACCGCTTGCCGCTTTGCGTCGCCCCGCACGTACCTGTCTGCGGCGCCGCGGGCCTCGCTCGCCGTTGCCGCTTTTCGGCGCCTCCCACGTACCTGTCCGTCCCGCCGCGGGGCTCGCTCGCCGTTGCGCTTTGCGGCGCCGCGTACGTACCTGTCTTTCCCGCCGCGGGACTTGTTCGCCGTTGCCGCTTTTCGGCGCCTCCCACGTACCTGTCCGTCCCGCCGCGGGGCTTGCTCGCCGTTGCGCTTTGCGGCGCCGCGTACGTACCTGTCTTTCCCGCCGCGGGACTTGTTCGCCGTTGCCGCTTTTCGGCGCCTCCCACGTACCTGTCCGTCCCGCCGCGGGGCTTGCTCGCCGATGCGCTTTGCGGCGCCCCCGCACGTACCCGTCCTTCCCGCCGTCGGGGTTGTTCGCCGTTGCGCCTGGCGGCGGGCGTGGTGTTTTTGGGTGCGGTGACAGCCCTAC